>MSYE01000187.1 GCA_002176905.1 bacterium F11
ATCCAGATCCGCAAGGGCATTAATGCCCCCTTTGAGATTTTTTAGCTTCTTAAATCCAATTTGCTGCAGTTGCCGGATGGCCTTGGCAGATCTCGCTCCGGATCTGCAATGAACAATATACTCCTTACTCGAATCCAACTCATTAACCCGATCCATCAACATCCCCAGCGGTATCAACTTTGCCCCTGGTAGATTTGAAATTTCAAATTCATATGGTTCCCGAACATCAATAATCTCTGGTTTCTTTCCATTGCCCCGGTCCAATATTGTTTTGAAGTCCTGTGGTGTGATCTCAGGAACATCGCTAGCTGTCTCTTCTGGCGCCTCCTGCCCCATACCCAAACCACAGAATTGTTCATAATCGATTAATTCCTTGATAGAGGGATTATCTCCACAAACTGGGCATTCTGTATCTCGTCTGATTTTGACTTCTCTAAAACTCATATCCAAGACACTGATTTGAAGGAGTCGGCCGACCAAACTCTCCCCTTTCCCAAGAAAATACTTTACGGCTTCAGAAGCCTGAACCATTCCGACCAAACCTGGCAAAATTCCCAAAACACCGCCTTCAGCACAGGAAGGAACTTCTCCTGGGGGAGGCGGTTCTGGATAAAGACACCGGTAGCAAGGGCCTTCTTTCGGTTTAAATACGGTAGCCTGTCCCTCAAACCTAAAAATACTTCCGTATATATTGGGTTTATTGAGGAAAACACAAGCATCATTTACCAGATATCGGGTGGGAAAATTATCCGTACCATCAACAATCAGATCATAATTCTTGAAAATTTCGAGAACATTGGAACTTGATAGCTTTTCGTTGTAAGCATTCACCTGCACATTTGGATTGATCGACTGAATTCTTCGTTTGGCAGCCTCTACTTTTGGTTTACCAACTTCATCAGATCCAAAAAGGAGTTGCCGTTGAAGATTGGTCTGATCCACCACATCAAAATCAATGATTCCGATGGTTCCAATCCCTGCGGCGGCCAGATAAAGTGCATTGGGTGATCCTAACCCACCCGAGCCAATCAACATGATTTTGGCGGCCTTCAGTTTCTCTTGTCCGGATTTTCCAACCTCTGGCAAGATGAGATGTCGTGAATATCTCAATATTTCCTCATTGCTCAACGTCATATCACAATCTCCTTTAACTCAGAAAAATCATCTATCACAAAATCAGGTTTAAATTCCATAATTTCTTCTCGGAAACCAAATCCATATCGGGCCACACAGGTCTTCATCCCGGCATTTTTACCGGCCTCGACATCTTGTATACCATCTCCGACCATATAGGCACTGTGGACATCCCCCCCCAATATCCGTAAGGCTTCCAATAACGGCGCGGGATGGGGTTTCCTTTCCTGAATGGTGTCCCCAGCAATTCTGACAGACACATATTGATCCAATCCAAGATTGGTTACGATAAGCTCTGTGAAGGTCTTTGGTTTATTGGTGACCATTCCCAATTTTGCCACAAGAGCCAATTCTTTCAGAATCCTCAACACATGTTTGTATGGCCGCGTAACATCAACACAATGGACCTTATAAAATTGTTGAAAGGCTTCTGTCCCTTTTCTGAGCTCTTTTTGATCTACAGGTCCAACTGTATTTTCAAGAAGATAGGCCAATCCATACCCCACGTGCTCAATTATTTCATTGGTTGATTTTTGGGGTTTCCCGATGGTCTGTAACGCATGATTAACAGCAGAGGCCAAATCCTCCCGTGAATCAATGAGCGTTCCATCTAGGTCAAAAATAATTGTATTCAAAAGCTTCTCTTAGAAGGGTTCTTATTCGTGGATAAACGAAAGAAACTCTTTTCGGGTTCGAGGATCACTCCGAAATGCACCCAACATGGCACTGGTCACCGTGGGAGAATCCTGACTCTCAATGCCCCTCATTTCCATACAAAGATGACGGGCTTTGATCACAACACCAACCCCCATGGGATCCAACTTATCCTTCAAAATATTGGCAATTTGCTGGGTCATTCGCTCTTGAACCTGGAGACGCTTCGAAAAAACTTCTACCAATCGAGGTAATTTTGAGAGGCCAACGATCTTTCCGTTGGGAATATAGGCAATATGAACAGTTCCAAAAAACGGCAACAGATGGTGTTCACAAAGAGAATAAAAACGAATATCTTTCACCACCACCATTTCATTATAATTTTCATGAAAAATGGCTTTGTTTATAAGGCTGTCCACATCAGCATCATAGCCACGGGTTAGTTCCATTAAAGCGCGTGCAACACGACCAGGTGTCTTTTTTAGTCCCTCCCGATTGGGATCTTCTCCCAACATCGTCAGTATCTCCGTCACCAAAGAAGGGAGTTTATGAACTTTGCTTTCTAAGGCTTCAACTGTCATCTCAACACATCCTCTTTCTCGAGGGGTTTTCGCCCCGAGTAACCTTCTGTTATTCCATGCCAAAATCGAATGTTTTCCTCACCGCTTCTCCAGCACAAATAGGCTTCCTTTTCCCCAATCCGGGCGGGAAAATCCGTTAAGCCAAGGTCCAAATCCTTTAGGATACATCCCATCTCCGTCATTTCATTCAATTTTGATTCCATGCTCTTGGCCAAATATTCGATTTGTCCCCGTATCACGGCTTCCTCTGCCGGCCCCATACTCTTGTGGGTACGTCTCCATTCTTCTACTTTCGCCTCAATGTTTAACTTAATCTCTTGGGCATCCCGGATTATCCCTTTTAGTGCCGGAATTAACTCTTCGGCTTCTTGGACGGTAAAATATCTCATTTTTAGTTTCATGATAAAAGAATATCAAATACCTTTAATATATGGCCACCATGCGATCAATAGCGCGTTTTGCTTTTTGTGCAATCTCTGGAGGAACCGTTATCTTGTATTTCATGCCTTCCAGAGACCATAAAACCTTCTCAAGGGTTGTCATTTTCATGAATTCACAAACGGCATTTGTGTTGGCCGGATAGAATTTTTTCTGCGGACTATCCTTCTTCATTTTATACAGATTCCCAGTCTCAGTTCCGATAATGAATTCATTGCGCCGGCTTTTTTTGCTGTAATCGATCATCCCTTGAGTTGATAAGACTTGATCCGCAAGGGGCAAACATGTTGATGAACAACCGCATTCAGGATGCATCAGAAACTCAGCTCTTGGATGATCGATTTTCATCTTTTTAATGTCATCCGTTTTGATCATATGATGAACATGACAAGAACCCGGCCAAAGATGTATCTTTCGTTTGGTTTTCGCCTGAACCCAAAGCCCAAGATACATGTCAGGTCCAAACAAAATTTCACATCTCTTCGGTATCGACTCCACCACCTTAACAGCATTCGAAGAAGTGCAGCAATAATCCGCTTCGGCCTTAACTTCCGCAGAGGAGTTAACATATGTAACAACAACCGCGTTCGGATGTTCCACCTTCCATTTCCGAAGATCCGCTGCGCTCATGGTAGCAGACAAAGAACACCCGGCCTGCTTGTCCGGAATCAAAACGGTTTTCTGGGGAGCCAGGATGGCGGCTGTCTCGGCCATAAAATGAACACCACAAAACACAATAACATCAGCTTGTGTTTTGGCGGCCTCTTGTGAAAGCCCCAAAGAGTCTCCCAGCATATCCGCTACTTCTTGAACTTCACCCAATTGATAATTGTGAGCCAAAATGATCGCGTTTCTTTTTTTCTTTAGGTTCGATATCTTCTTCTGGATGGTTTCGACAGTTGTGGTCATAAATCTTTGGCAAGTTTACTTGGCCAAATCTTTTTTAGCGATTGTATGATGCGATGGCTCACAAATTCGGCTGCAGTTTGAACATTAACCGCTTCATCCGTGGCGCTCCCAACCCAAGCAATTTCTCCACTCTGAGAATCAACCATTTTTACCACCACACCAGCTTCGGCTTGTATGCGATACACCTGTGGAATTTGGCGGGTCTGGTTGGTGATTCGATAATCTGTGACAACATCATATTCTTCAATGATTGTCTCTTTATTTCGAACTGTCTCAATTCTTTTTTTTGAAATGATGGGTTCTTTTTCTTCCGAATGAACCTCCACCAAAACAATCCCTTTTTCATGAGGAGAATAAACCGTGACATGACCAAGAACCAAAGCTTCAACACCAAGAATGCGTCCAATCTCAATGACTTGTCTGGGGTTCACGGCCCCGCTAAATTGAAAATTCTGCTCATCAATAACACGGGCGACCTTTTCCCGTTCCACCATCTGATATCCCGCTCTCAGTAACAATTTTTCAAAAATCGATGTAAAGGAAGGACCTGATTCCTCTACCCCCCCCATGGATTCAAATCCCATGACAGCAACTCTTTTGACTTTTGAGAAATCGTAATCTTTGTTCAGCGTCACAGGGCCATTATGAGCACAACCGGTCATACCCAGAAGAAAACCCAAAAGAATGTAGATATTGAATTTCATAAAAATTGCCTTGAACGCCTAGTGTCGAAGTCGGTTTAAATGTCTTTCTGCCACAGATCGTTGAGGATGGGAAGGGGAGCTGTATTGAAGAAATTGTTCCCAGGCACGTTTGGCCTTTCGCTCCCATCCCCCCCTTTCATCGTGAAGCATGTTGGCTTCATACAGAAGAGCCAACGCATACAAAGCCTCTTGAGATGGGGATAAACGGACTGCTTTTTCCAAAGCTGAAATGGCCTTTTCATTCTGATCAGAAGATTGATACAAAAGCCCCAAACTCTGATACACCCGAGCATCACCCCGTCCGTGAGATATCAATTCCTCCAGTTTGTGTATCGCCACATGAGGATTACCAAAGTTCGCTTCTGCTAAGGCCTGTTCCAAAGCCGCATCGTTTGACCAAATCGGAGAATTTAGACCAAGAAGACTTATGATGAAGACGAAAAGAGTTGTTTTCACAGGGTTGGTATTCTAACTCATCTAAAGGAGGTTGAATATATGATTAAAATAACTAGAAATTTCCACCTTCAAGGGAATTTTTTTCCAAAAATGATGCCTGGATCGGTCATTTTATTCCTTCGCCAAATCTTAATCTGAAGTTTACAAACTCGAAAACGGACAATAAAAACGAACCATTTTAAACCTCTTATTAAAAGACCCTTCCTCAACCAAGGTTTGGCAACTTTGATGCATTGGGTTGATCAAACCAAAACTATCCCCCCCATAAAAATTAATCAAGGAGAATATTATGGCTACACCAATAAATAGCCTTAAGGAGTTCAAAAAAAGAGGAAAGAAGTCAGTTATTGTATTAATTGCAACATTATTTGCGATTATGACGCCCCCGATGGTTCTCGCTGATCATACACCGCATTTTGATTTACAGGTCACAGAGTTTATTCGGTCCTATGGTATGACTTTAAGAGTTTGCGACGATGGAAATTATCCTTCCCTTGAAAACGTTCGTGTTAGTGGTGACGGAGAACGGGACGGAACGATCGGACGAGATGTAACGGGTAACGTTTCGTTATCGGCGGATTTTAATATCCGGGCATGTGATGATTCCGTCGTTTCTCTCTCATTAAACCTCAATGACGTGAGCTTGAAATGGGAACATCAAACTGCACGGATGGTATATGAGGGAGAAACGTCGCTGATTTCAGGTACGCTTACAACTCCGGGAGGTGCACGCGTGCCCATTGATTCCGGTGCGTGGAGCGCAACCGTGCGGATCGCAAGTAGGCGAGATGAAACCAGCTATATTTTCATCCGTCCGGATTGGAGCATATCAAATGAGGTTAATTTAAATGTAAGTCAAGTCTCGATTGGTTTTCTTTCATTATGGTTCTACGTTGATAATCATCTCCCAGGTGATATCAATAAAGACGGAAATGTTGATGCTACTGACCTGAATTACATCATCACGAGTTGGGGTGCAACAGGAAACAATCTGGCCGATATCAACAAAGATGGAAAGGTTGGTACGGCTGATCTCAATATCCTTGCTTTAAATTGGATGAAGACGTGGGGAAGCTAAATTGGAATTTGGGATCTCTTAAGATGTGACAAGGACCATTTTCCAACGAACCAGAATCTTAAAAATAAAGACCCGGTTTTCCTTTGTTAGACATTCGCAAGGGAATTCCGGGTTCTTTTTTAATCTCGAGCTGGAGCTCGTGCTCGAATCCGCCGGAGGCGGATTTAGCGGGTGAAGGGAATCGAACCCTCGTCTCGACCTTGGCAAGGTCGCATTCTACCATTGAACCACACCCGCACAAAAATTCTTCCGCCACGGCGGAAGAATTTTTCGAGCTCGAGCTCGAAAAAACCCTGCGCGGGACAGGACTTGAACCTGCAAGCCTTTTGGGCACTACCACCTCAAGGTAGCGTGTCTGCCAATTTCACCACCCGCGCACAAAAATTTGTCTCTGACAAATTTTTCGAGCTCCTGTAAGAACTCGAAAAGGTACGATTCTCTTACTTCTTCTGCTGCCCTTCAACTGGCACTGGTGCTGGCTCTGTGGGTGAAGCTTGATCCGACGTGGGAGCCTGCGTATTCACAGGTGGAAGAGCGGGAAGGGCTTTCTGGAAAATGGATTGACCACTTTTTCGGCTTGATAAAAGAGTGAGTCCGAAGGATGTGCTTAAGAAAATAATCGCTATGATGACCGTGATTTTTCTTAAACCAGATTGCTGGCTAGAAGATGTAAAGAGAGCATCGCCGCCCCCTCCTCCCATGAGACCGGATAGACCGCCACTTCTTCCAGCCTGAATGAGGACAATCAGAATCAACAAGAGTGCAACAATAACATGAACAGTTAACAATACAGGGTACATGGTTTAATTGGCATCCGGAAGAGCCACCACACCGGGTAGTTCTTTCCCTTCTAAAAATTCTAGTGACGCCCCTCCTCCTGTTGAAATAAAAGTAATGTCATTTGCTACCCCAGCCTTTTTCACCGCAGAGACAGAATCTCCGCCCCCCACCACAACGGTGTGACCCGCCTTGGCAACTTGAGCGACTTTCTGAGCAATATCCATTGTTCCTTTGGAATAGGTTTCAACTTCAAAAATACCAGCTGGACCATTCCAAAATATCGTCTTGGCCTGACTTATAATCGGCTGAATAAGCGCACTCGTCTTTGGCCCCGTATCAACCCCTTTCCAGGCAGAAGGAATGTTCTCGTTGTCGGTTAACTTAGCCTGCTCGGTCTTCTCAATATCTTGAACAATAAGATGATCAGCAGGCAAAAGAAGGGATATATTCTTCTCTTGAGCCCGTTTTAACACTGATTTACAGAATTCAACAGATTCTTCTTCAACCCGCGACTCTCCTGTTTCAATTCCCTTTGCTTTTAAGAAGGTGTAAGCCATGGCACCGCCAATAAAGAGAGAGTCTACGGTATTGAGTAGAGATTCCACCACCCCAATCTTGTCTGAAACCTTGGCGCCCCCCAAAATAGCCAGAAAGGGGCGAGTGGGATTGGAACGAACCTTTGTCAGGAATTCCAATTCTTTCTGGAGCAAATCACCCGCGCCCGATTCCAGATGTTGCGGAATTAATGTGGTGGACGCATGGGCACGGTGAACCGCACCAAATGCATCCTGCACAAAAAAGTCAGCCAATTTGGCCAATTCTTTCCCAAAATCAGCTTTTGCCTTCTCTTCTTCTGAATGAAACCGAAGATTTTCCAGCAATAAAACCTCACCGGGTTTTAACTGACCAACGGCATCAGTTGCTGTTGGTCCCACACAATTTTCCGCAAAAGAAACAGGCACATTTAAAAGTTTCTTAAGAGGTTCAACCACCGGTTTCAAACTGTATTTGGCATTAATTTGACCTTTGGGACGACCAAGATGAGCAATAAGAATAACTTTTGCCTTTTTTTCTAGGAGAAATTGAAGGGTCGGAAAAGAGGCTTTTATCCGAGAGTCATCAGTGACATTTCCCTCTTTATCGAGAGGAACGTTATAATCCACCCGCACCAGAACCTTTTTTCCTTCGAGAGGCAAATCCTTAAAGGACCGTTTGGTCAACATTTTCTTGCTTTTTTCAACCACTGGCATTAAACACCCACTGGGGATTTTAGATTTTTCGCAACATGAACGGTCAGGTCAATAAGGCGTTTGGAATAACCCCATTCATTGTCATACCATCCCAATACTTTCACCATGTTTCCATCCATCACATCGGTCATGGAAGAATCAAATATGGACGAATTCGGATTTCTCAGGAAATCAACAGAAACCAAGGGCTCATCGTTGTATTGAAGATACGGAGCCACGTCTCCCTTCTCAGAGGCTTTCTTAAAAGCGGCATTAACCTCGTCTTTTGTTGCTGGTCTCTCCAATTCCGCCACAAGGTCAACGATGGAGACATCGGTCGTAGGAACACGCATGGCAAATCCATTCAGCTTTCCTTTGAGTTCCGGAAGAACCAAGCCAATGGCCTTGGCCGCTCCGGTTGTGGTTGGAATCATAGATACCGACGCTGTCCGGGCCCGTCTTAAATCTTTGTGGTAGAAATCCAGTGTTCTTTGGTCGTTTGTAAAAGAATGGATGGTTGTCATCAACGCCCGTTTCACTTTGAAGTTTTCATGAAGAACTTTCACCAGTGGAGCCAACGCATTCGTGGTACAAGACGCATTGGAGATAATATTGTGTTTACTGGAATCGTAAGACTTGTGATTGATCCCCATACAAATCGTGATATCTTCCCCTTTTGCGGGAGCGGAGATGATGACCTTTTTGGCTCCTGCTGTGATATGAGCCTTTGCTTTTTCAGCCTGAGTAAAAACACCTGTTGATTCAATGACGACATCAACTCCCAATTCTTTCCAGGGAAGTTTAGCAGGATCTTTTTCAGCAAAACATTTGATGTGTTTTCCATCAATTATGACCTCGCTCTCCGTGTGGCTAACCTCGCCAGGATATGTTCCAAAGGTTGAGTCATATTTGAACAGATGAGCGGATGTTTTTGTGTCACACAAATCATTGATCGCGACAAACTCCACTTCCTTCGTATTGATACCGGCCTTTAGGGCCAATCGGCCAATTCGACCGAATCCATTAATTCCAACTTTTATTGCCATTTCTTCCTCCTTGGGGAATATAAATTTATTGAAAATGCTGATTTTGAGGGAACGTTGCGGAAGCAAATTCCAAAAGGTTCAGCTTTGAGACAATTAAGATTGAGAATTATAGTGTTATCGGTTCTCTTCGTCAATATCTCCATTTGCGAGTAAATTAATGATTATCAGTTTTTTTTATCTTCTCTCGGGCCAACGTACTGGCTCTGACGGTTTCGATTCCCGCTTTCATTAAAAGAGAGGCAGATACCTGAAGCGTGGCCCCTGTTGTGAGGACATCATCGATGAGCAAAATGTGGCGGATTTTTCTTTTTTCAAAGGAAAATTGCTTCAAATGAATGGTTTTCTGAGCATTTTTGCGACGCTCGCTTCTGGACAACCCGGTTTGAGGTTCGCTAAAAAAAGACCGTCCCAAGCAACCCGTTATCACTGGTTTTGACCACCGATGTCCCAATTCCTTTGATAAAAGGAGTGTTTGATTGTATCCCCTCCGTTTTTCCCTCCAGAAAGAGGTTGGAATAGGAACCAAGGCATCAATGCCGCTGGGATCGAAATTCCAGTTTCTTGTCCATATGTCAACCAGGAGTTTTGTTAAATAATCCTTTCCTTTGTATTTGAAAGCGTGAATCAAATCCCGACCCGATCCCTCAAAATCCACGGCCGAAAAAACAGAACGCAAAGGATTCAAGTTATATCTCCATTCCGAGATCCAGGACACATCTGCATAACACGCACCACAAACAACATCGGATTTCGATTGGATATCCTTCCAACACCGAACACAAGTTGATGGAAACAAAAAATGTAGGCCTTTCTGAAGATAGGGATTCATAAAATTAAGGAGGGGATGATGCCGTTATTATAGGCAATTTAATGAAAGATAACAGGGGGTTAGAATTGGATGGTCAAAGTCGAATTGATGGAGAAGACGGTTTTGTCGAGTTTGTCAAAATCCGAATGATGCGTTTCCTGACTAAAGCTCCCCCCAATGGCCATGCGAAAATTCTTGGATATGGTGTAGTCACCAGAGAGGGAGGCACTGTAAACATCCAAGTAATTGGTTTGTGGGTTGATATCGGATCTTTTCTTATCCCATTTGATGGTGGAATTCAAAATGAGACGGTTGGCAAATCCGATCTCTTTTCTGCCCAATCTCACACCAAAAGGCCGATTGATATCACCATAAATTTGAAGAGAATAAACCTCTGACAACAAATCATCAGTGGCCCTAATGGAATCTCGTTCATCAGTCTCGTTCCTCTCATATCGGGGCGTATAAGACCAAGCCCCCCATGGAATTCGGGTTTGAATGGAGTATCCACTGGTTTTCCTTTTTTTGGTTAACTGATGGGTCACCAAATTATCCTCTCTTGAATACCCGACATTGAAACTCGTTGAAAAGTCAAATTTCTTATAAAGCTTAAACTGATAATCGGTTCCCAAGGTATCAGTGACACTTCGACTAATATTGATGGTTCGCACCTCTCTTCGATTGGTTTTAAATACCAAGCGAGAAGCATCAATTACTTTTGTAACCCCAAAAAATTCCTCGGTATCGTTCATGGTTAAAATCAAATCGGGAAAGGTTCGGGATTCCACCCGTTTGGTTGTCCCCGTTGTCTCGGTGTCTTCTGATGACGTTAAAAAGTTACTGGTAATAGAAAGACTTGTTAAAGGTCGCAATCGAAGACTTTGAATCTTATAAGCATTAAAGGGAAGCCACGAAACGTTGGCCCGAAAAGTTCGCCGATCTGTCAGGTCTGTTCGACGCGCCAACGTTCCCGAACTGACCCCCAACAGAGACGTTCCCACCCACAATTTGTTGCGCCATGGAAAATCATCTGGCATGTCCTCATACGTATCCCCTGCTTCCACTTTGTAGCTTGAATTGAGTGACATCGACTTGAGCAAATTCACTTTTGGAAGCACCCTTTGCATCTGAATGGTTCCTGATACCTCACCTTGACTGTTTCGTTTTATGGTCTTCTTTAGATAACCCGTTGCATCAGAAAGAGTGGGAAGGCCATTGGTCTCGGTGCCTGTAATGGAATAACTATATCTTGGTTCCAACCATTTTAAGAGCCTTAAGCTCCCGGAAGCGGATATAGACTGATTGATGGAACGAGGGGTTTCCACCCCATCCACCAATGCAGCCTGAGGGGCAAGGGAAACCTCCTCCTCGCGGAAGTTTCTTTTCTCTTTATTGACGGTTAACTTATAGGTTGGATTAAAAGAAAATCCTTCCCATGGTTGAAAAGAGAGTCGAAGTTCACCGTCTTCCTGAAGCTGATTAAGATTTGTTGAGGTAAACGGAGTGGTTGAGATTCCAAAGAATACCAAGGTGTCGTTATCCGGGAACCGAAGCTTGGTTATCTTTTCAGAATAACGGACCGTGATACTATTTGGAAAAGGTTTAAATGTTAATTTCTTCCCTGGTAGAAGATCCAACTTGACCTTCGGCTGATAGGTTGCACCAGCCCGCCAAGAAGTGGATTCTTCCTTGCGTTGGGTTATTCGGTTGTCGTCTTGACGGTGGTCAAGACCAAAATCGAAAACAGGCAATCTAGGTATCAACAATTTGGCCGTGGCCGCTTGGGATTCTGTTTCAACGCGACCCTCTTCCAAAAAGGACACAAGGGCATTGGCATTTGAACGAAAGGCAGAAGGAGTGACTGTTTCTTTTCTATCGGCCTTAAAAGTTAACGGCATAAAGCTCAATCGATCAAAATTTAAATAAATATTCTCTTCTGTTCGATCTTGATTGTTAATGGCCGTGGTGGGCGTTTGAAACAAACGATCCACTTCTCGGCGGGCCCCACCAAAGCTCATCCATTTATCCCAAGTGGAATTAAAGGCTATTTTTTCCGCCCGCCCCACCCTTCGATTTGGATCACTCATATGAATCTCATTGAACCAAACCTCATCAGAAATTGAACTGGCAGTGGGGTTGTAAATACCTACCTTTAATTGGGTAATTTGTGTAAGAGTGGGAA
>MSYE01000188.1 GCA_002176905.1 bacterium F11
CAGATGATCACGGGCATCATCACCCCGTTTGAGGGCAAGTTCGGCACGAGCGGCTTTTAAAAGAACAATGGCATTATCGGGTTCTTCCTCAAGCGCCTTCTTGTATTCAATAAGAGCCGCTTCAAAGAGACCTTTCTTTCTCATGCGATCCCCCAAACGCACCTTCCCTTTGACGTTGGCCCCAATCACAACATCTTCATCTATTTCTTCGAAGAATATATCATCTGAAAGGGCCCCCTTGGTTTTGTCCCATTTTTCTTCCGAGAGCTTCCCTTGCCAAACAACTTCAAACTCGGGTGGGGTAATCTGATAAATGGTTGAGAAAGCTTTCGGAAAGGTTTTTTTTCTCATTAGTTTGAGGAATTTCACAAATTTTCGCTCCCCATGATCTTTCATTAACGATTCGATCGCGTGAGAAACCTGAGAGAAAGCCAATGACACCTCATCTTGATCCTTTAAATACACCAAAGAAGGAGACATCCGCTTGAATTCAATCAACCGTTCTTCTTCCAAAGCTTCTAATAATTTCGTTTTTTGATTCGGCGACAAAAACACGGGAGGATCCGATCGCCAGGTTGTATCAAAATAACGAGCTGTCCCCTCATGAAGCCACAACTCCGCCTGTGTCCAACTCAATTCATTGACCATCAGATGAACATATTCATGTGCCAACGCATCCAACCATCTGTATCCCATGGGTAGGGATTGAGGAGAAAGAATCATCAAACGATGAAATTTGCATATCCCAATGGCACCGGATCGTTTCAATATCTCTTCTGTTAAAGTTGAGGCCGCTGAAAACTGCTCCTTAGAAGGATAGACCTCAATCCGAATCTTTCCCTTGGGCCGATGACCAAAAACTTTTTCCATGTGGGTTGCCGCTTCTTCAATTGCGGGCAACGCATAGAAGCGAAGAAAAGACTGGTCTTCTGGTAGGTAGAGAACAAAATGCTCTGATTCATAGGGAATCAGGTCTTCTGAAGCTTTGATGAGACCGGCCAAATAACTTTTGAGCCATGGGAATTGAGACTCTGTTTGAGGCGTGAGCGCATCAAAAGCCTTTTGATATTCTCCTCTCGAGAGATGAAAAAGGGAAGCCGGAACGCTTTTCTTACTGGCCAATCCGGCTTCCAAAATTTCAAGACTTTTTAGGGAACTGGACCCTTTTTTGGAAACACCCGGGAATTCCGTTTGAAATCCATAGGCCAAGGCAGGAACAAGAAACAACAGAAAAAGTCTATTCCGATAATCTTTTAAAATATTTGTGAATGATATCTTCATATATGTCGGGATATTTTTCTTTCAAAGATTCCAATAATTCTTCACGAAATTCTTTAGGGGGCCGGTAATCTTCAGCCTTAGGCAACTTCACTTTTCCCACTTTTTGTCCCTGAGATCCAGCTTGTTTACCACGGAAAATAACACGGGGACGTCTCCCCCCACCACCAGGACCCGACGGCATTTGCTGACCGGCCAGTTCGCCCATGGCCTGCTGGGCCTGGCTCAAGGCATTTTGGGCACTTTGTAGATGATGCAAGGCCGCCTCTTCTGCTCGTTGCGCAGATTGACTGTTATTCCCATTTAATTGATTTTTGGCTGTCCCCATCTCCCCTTGCGCATCAGCCAAGGATTGAATGAGAGGCACACCCAGATTTGCTGTTTTTTGAGATAAAAGTTGAAGATTCTTTCTTAAAGAGTGGGTTTCCCCTCCCAGTTCCCCTTGCTTGGTCGCCAATCCGGAGAACATCTTCTTCTCTTCACCAGAAAATCCATCCTTGACCTCGATGGGCTTTTTTAGCTCTTCTAGTATCGACTTTTCTTCCTCTTTAATTTTCCGAATCGAATCGATTTCGGGTATTTTCAGTTCCTTTTTTTCTAGCTCATTCTGATTTTGCTGAAGGTGATTAACAACAAAGGATAACCATTCTGGGCTGCTCTCAATCTGTTTATTAACAAACTCCGCCAACGTGTCTTTTACAGGTTTCTGCACGCGGGTTAATGCCTTTTTCACAGAAGCCTCAAGATCTGGTTTCTTCAACAATGCGGCGACCTCATTGACCACCTTCTGTTGACGCTCAGCCAAATCCTGCAGAAGTTTTTCTTGTTTTTTTAATACCAAACCCAATCGTTTTGATTCCAACTTCTGTGTTTGAGAAAGCAGATCTCTTTGCTTGCTGATGATACTTTCCAACATTTCTTGCTCTTTGGAAATTTGATTGGCCATTTCCTCAGCTGAATCTTTTTGCAAATAAGATTCGTGGGCTTCAGTAATTTGGGATCTCATCTTTTCCGCCATATCGAGAAATTGTTTGGCCAACTCCAAAGCCCCTTTCGCATCTCCCTTTTTCATGGCCTCCTGAATCTGAGAAAGAAGGTCCTGACTTTTTCCCATCTCAAGGTTCTTTAATGCTTTTTGGTTGACAAAATCTTCGGGCAGCTCGTCGGGAAACTTCTGTAGAGATTGGGCCATCTCACTCAATATTTTGTGGGCTTTCTCAACGAGATCCTGAATCTGCTTCATGGCCTTGGGATCAATACCCTTTTCATTCTGCGAGGCGGCATCCAACTGGTTCTTCAAATCTTTCCCAAGCTCCTTTAAATCATCTCCGGCATCCCGAATATCTCTGGCCCGTTGGACTTTATTCAACTCATCAGAAAGGGCCAACATTCTCTCAAGTTCAGCCGAAATCTTTTCCATTTCCTTGGAGGCCACCTTTTTGTTGCGTGTTTGCAAAGCAGCCTGGGCTTTTTTAACCGCCCCTTGGTTAAGAGCTTGAAAATTATCCGACATGGCCCGATGTTCCAACCAGACCTCATAATCTGCAAGTGGGTCCTCCTCCATTGCAGAGACGATTTCATCCAACGATTTTTCAAGTTCCTGAGAATCCTTTGTTGCCTCAGCAAAGTCTCGGGTGAGATCATCAAACGGAGTCTCCCCAATCTCTGTTTTGGACTTCAACGTGGACACCTCCGCCAAAAGCTCCAAAACTTTATCTCGCCATGTTTCAAGTGCCTCTTCGATGGCTTCGTGCCCTTTCTTAAAACTCGAAATCTCAATCAACCGCCATTCTGTCTCTGCCACCCCTGGACCCGTGACCACATTCCCGTCCAGAACTTTGATTTGGAACCGAACCAAGCTTCCGGGTTTCAGATTCTCTGCCCCCAAATCCCAATCAAACGTTTCCAGGGCATTTTCTTTGTCCCTTTTAAAAGTTTTTAATTTCTTTTGTTTTTCTGCCTTTCCGTCACCGACCCAAATCAAATTGGCTTTATCCAATCCAAAATCATCTGTGGCATGAAAAGTGAGGGGGATGGTTTCACTGGGGCCCACAACCAAATCCTCTTCCGGAGAAAGCATCTCAACAGTGGGAGGTTGATCCTCAATAACATAGAGAGGATAACGTTCGCGGTCCTCGGTTACCGATCCGTCCTTGGTCTCAAATCGAAAACCGTACGTCCCCTTTTTGAACAAAGTAAACCGACATTCAATGCCGTCATCCTTAATAGTATTTCCCTTCTCTTCTGACCCATCCGAGAAGAGGAGCCGAACTGACTTAAGGGGTAAGCTGACATTGGCTTTCAGGGTCACACGGCTTCCAGAAAGGCCGGTGATCTCTGGTGAAGTTTGCTTGATAATATTTTCTCCCACATAATCAGGCTGACGAATTGTGATCTGAAAATTTTCAACACTGAGGGGCTTTGTGGGGCTAATGGTATAGCGTTCTCCCCAATCTTTCTTAAATTTAACCCGATAATGAAGCGGCTCCACGAGACCCTCGAAAACATAGCTTTGAACACCCTTTTGAGCCTTTCCGTATTCCACGGGATACCAGTCATTCTGTGCTTTGACATGGAGAACAGGCTTAATCAAAGACCGTTGCTTGGTAACAACTTTAATTTCAACATTCCCCCCCCAAGGAACCGTGGCATTTTTTGGACTGATATCAATATATTCATTGAGATTGATTCCCCCAAACGGAAAAAAGATCCGGGGAGTGAGAGGCAAATGATTCGGAAAAAAAGCCCACGCAGATCCTGATATCAGCAAAGAGCCAAGAAACAGGGTAAAAGTTCTTCCCCAAGACCAACGGGGGCAACACCAATGGGCTGAGCAAGAATCCAGCTCATCGGCAACTTTTTGAAGATACCCCACACGCAATTCGGATGAAATACCGGGGCTGTCTTTTTGATGCGACAAATTGAGGGCCAAACACAATTCATCTGGTCGAAGGGTTGAGGAGGATTTCCGCTTTTTGTTCTCATAGAGATGGTGGGCCTTTGATTTCATTGAAAAAATCAAAAAAGGAAAGAAAGGCGACAGAAAATAACCGCATGCGGAAACAACAACCAAAAACCAGAGAACTTGACGGCCCCAATAGGGTATCTCAAGCCAATGATCAAGAGCCGAAATAAGAAGGAATCCCAACAAAAGAACAGGCACAGCCCGAAGGATCCCTCGCAAAAGAGCGAAGACCACCAGCGTGACATTGGCTCGCCGATTAAATCTCTGAATACTTAGTTGAGGGCTCAATGTTTCATCCTTCCGGTTGATATCCGCTTAACATCATAAGTTTTTTTAAGGAAGATGGGTCATCCTTAAAATCATAGAGAAAGATGGAGTGACCAATCTTTTTAGAAGGTTCTTTTTCTTTTAACCATGCAAATATATTTTTGTCAGCAAAATAAGTGGCCTGATAATGGGTTACGGAAATGGCCAACTTGGTTGGATGGAGACCCGAGCGCTCTCGATGATCGGTTCGTCCGGTAATGGCGTCCGAACCAACGTCAATATAAGCAATCCCATAGGCATTGGGATCAGCTACCCCAAAATAAGATAAAAATATCCCCTTTTTTAGATCTTCTTGATCCAATTCTTGACTTAACAGTTTCAGACCTTGTCCCCAATCCACATTCGAATCGGTGACATATTGATACCCTTTCTTTGGCCCCCCACTCATTTCATTAAAATAAGACAAAAAATGGGGTTTAACAAACCACATTTCCATCAAGAGCCAACCCAACAAGAAAACAGGAAAGATACGTCCCCTTCCCTTCATTAAGGAGAGACCAACGGCAGCAAAGAGAATCAGAAAAGGATAAACCGCCAGGATATGCCGATGGCCAATTTGAACTTTGGAACCACAGGCCAACACAAATAAAAGGAGGGGTGGGATGACCAAGAGGGAATGATATCCTTTTCGATGTTGATAAAATAAGACAAGAGACGAGAGAAATCCCAGGAGCAAGGGAAGAGGGGTCTTAAAAAGGAATAGGAAGGGAAAGTAAAGGGCCCACCCAGTAGTTTGATGTTCACCCAAAAAATAACTGGACCGTCCTGATTGGGCCCTTGTGATGATCCTTTTAAGCCCCCCCCAAAAAATCGGTAGCCCATCCCCCTGGTAGAGGATCAAAAGGACCAAGAAAGAGACCCCAATAATAAGGAGGAACTTCAAATAGGGACCTCTTTGGCGAAGTTCCTTTCGGATCTCCCGGTGCCTCCACCACATCCATCCCAACAAGACAAAAACCGTTGGAAAGAGAGCGATGGCCAGAAACTTACTTCCCAAGCACAAACCAAGGGAGAGCCCAGCCAGGATACTGCCCTTCCATGACCGCCAATGAAGAAGGCCCACAAAAAAACAGAAATAGAAAAAAGAAAACGAAAGATCGGTCGAAACCAAGGTCCCATGCGCCAAGAACGTAGGGGAGAAAGACCAGAAACCCATGGCCAAGAAAGCCGCAAACGGCCCAGCCAGGACATATCCCATCCAACAAAGGATCACCCCCAATAAAACGGAAAGCCCCATTTGCATCCAACGTCCCCGCTTCATGAGGGTTTCATGAGAGACACGGTTTCGAAACAAAAAGGTATCAGCAAATTGATACTGATCGTGTGGAGACCACGTCTGTTTCAGCCAGGCGGGATGAGTAATGGGAACCAAGGGTTTTAGACTCATCAGGGGAAGCGCCGCCCACATTTCCCCAAAAGGGGGATGATGGAACCCATTGAATCGAAAATCACCGGTTTTCCAATAAACATACCCTGCCGTAAGGTGAACAGGCTCATCATAAGTTGGAGAGAAAGATTTGATGGCGGTTGATCCCAAATACAGATGAAAGAAGATAAAAAAGACCCCAAATCCCAACAGGAGTTTACCCTTCATTTTGTCATCCTTATGATTTTCCCCGCTGTTGACGATAGAGGGCTTGAGGAAGATACTTTTTGGCCGCCGCCATATGGGGATCAATCTCCAGTGCTTGCTTCAAATAACCTACCACTTTATTCCAATCCCGATCCCAATAACTTACAGCCAAATTATAGAACGCTTGGGCATTGGGCCCAAAGACAGTGGCTTTTTCATAATACTGACGGGCTTTGGTAAGATCCTTTTTCTTTTCAGCGGCCGCTCCCGCATTTGTATAGGTATCCGATATCTCTTTTTTTATTCCCCGAACCAAGCTCGGAAGGCTTTTGTAATTTTTTGAAAGGGTTAACATATGGGTTTGCTTGCGAATCGCTCGCTCATACTCTTGGAGCGCACCGTCAAAATCTCCTTTCACAAACCGAAGATAGCCCCGATGGACGGTGGGCCTGGCAAAGGTGGGATCAATTGTTTCTGCCCGACGAAAATTCCATTCCGCTCGCTTATAATTATTTTGTTTGAGATCGTCTAATCCCCAACGGGTATAAGCCCTTGCGTAATCAGAAACAAGATCAGATGAGAAAAATTCAATGTCTCCATCGTACTGATACGTTCCCCTATAAATACATAGGTGGTCCAAAAGAAAGGAAGTGTCCCTTCCTGAAACTTGACCAGTTTCCAATATCTCCACAAGAAAGCCATGTGGCTTAATTTGAAGACCCGAAATGGGATCAACGCTTGTTTCCTGGCCCACCACCAATGGGCGTTGGCCAATATCCTTCTTCATATTGAGAAACCCTTCATTCTTTTTTAGAGATCGAGGCGGAAAAGAAGGCGTTCCCCACCGTTTCATCATATCCCAATACCACGGGCTGGCAGAAAGACCCGTTGAAATAAGGCTGACATCCTTCCGACGTCTAGACATCACCTGGTCGTGCCAAAGCGTGAACAGTTGAACATCCTCATGAAAAACAAGAATTGCTCCGGGAGGCGTGCAACGAAACACATTTGCGGCATAATCTCTCGTATAGGAATTCCATCTTTTATTTGAGCGCGCAAAGCCATGGGATACATTGATCATAAGGAAAAGCGGAATAAGAACACAAAAGATCTTTCTGGATATGGAAGTTTGCATGAGAAAAGTTAATCCAAAAGCCAGGACAATCGTTAAGATCAAATCAGGAACGGGATAAGCGGCCTCAAGAACCGCCAGTGCATGCGGATTGGGTGGCATATTGGCCAAAAACAAATAAAAGGGGCCTGAGATAACAAAAAGAGTAAGAAAAAAAAGGAAGAGTGATTTTCCATGACGGTAGAGAGCCCATCCTCCACAGGCCAGAAACGGCCAAATCCAAATTCCCATTGAGGAGGTCAGATGACCAAGAAAATGAAAAATTCCGGCCATGAAATTTTCGCCCTTAACATAATTGAGGGATAACAAATCCAAGGTTCCCCCATAACTTTTGCGAGAGACCGATCGAAAAAGAGAACCCAAAGAATCGGGATTGGCCCAATCCAAAAGAGGTTGCTGGAGAGATCGAATAGGCATATACAAAAAAACGCCAAGACCCATCAAAAAGAATAGCGAAAAAAGACTCCAATTTTTAAATTTCATAACGCTTCCAAACCAAACCACAAGAACCGGAAAAAGAAGCATCATATCCATTCGAATTCCCAGTCCCAGCGTCATTAACAAAGCAGTGAGAATGGGCTTCTCTAACACAAAACAAGAATAGAGGATAAGAACAATCCAGAGCACACCCAATGAATACATCTCCGGAACAACCGAAAGTTCCCAAAAGGGGACAGAGAACCCAAAGAAGGAGCTGGCAAAGACAGAAACAAGGATGGAGTGCCATTTGCGAAGCAACAGAAAAAGAAACACAATGGTCAATGCCCCGCAAAATGCTGAAAACATATTCACACGAAAGATAAAGTTTCCCAAAGGAAGATAGGAAAATAACGATCCCAAAAGCGTATAGAGAGGATATCCTGGAGGATGCGCAACACCCAATGTTGTCAACAAAATGACCATCTCCCCAGCATCACGATAGGGTGGAAGAAAGGCTGTTGTTGTATATCCATACAAACAAAAGAAAACAGCAAAGATTCCTATGGGGGCAATTTTATTCTTGTCCATTCAACTCAATAACACCTTCATCTTCGATGAGGATCTCCTCCTCCAAATTGGGAACGATTTTCGTAGGAGAAGAGATTTCAACGGTATGGGTTTCTGTAGATTGAGAAGAAGTAAAGACCGAAAAACCTTTGAAATGGAATCAACACAAAGAAGAAATGCCCTAGAGAAAGAAAGGCAAGACTTCATGTCGAAAATGCGCCAGGACAAAGAAATGTGGGCCGCGCAAATGAAAGCCGATCAAAAGGCTCTGGCGGAAATGGAACAACAAATTGTTCAACGGTCTTCGGAAGACCAGAAAATCTGGCTGGCCAAAATGGCGGAAGATCGAAATCGGATCGAGATGCTGGAAAAAGACCTTATGGTGAAGGTCGAAAACGAAAAGAATCTACTTCAACAGCGAGCCGAAGAGGTATCCCAGCGTCTTGAGATGATGGAAGTGGAGGCCCAACGACGTCTCGAAGAGGACCGGGTTGCCCAGCAAGCCAAAATTGAGACGGAATACCAAAAATTGGCCAACGATGAGCGAGGATTTCGCGAAAAGTCTGTCCGGGAAGAAAAACGACTTCAACTTCGCAACGAAGAGATTCTAAGAAACCGACAAACTGAACTGGAAAAAGAGCTATCCGATCGACGAGCCGACATTGAGTCCTATCTTGAGGAAAGACAACAACAACTTGATCAGATCCATCGAGACAAACACCATTCAATAGAGAAATCCTTCAAAGAAAAAGAAGAGCAGCTCCGAAACGAACAACAGGGATGGGTCAATGAACGAGAACGGGTCCAATTGGAACTTGAAAACCAAAGGATTCTATTGGATGAGGAAAAATCCCTTTTAACCAGCCGCCTGAAAAAGATGGAACAAGAAGTCAACGAACGTTTGGGTGAAGAAAGACTTCGCCTCAAACAAGAACGGCATACCCAAGAACAAAGGTTTATTGCCGCAGAGAAGGCCGTTACAGAGAAACAAACAGAATTGGAAAGGGATTATCAAAAGAGACATCAGGAGTTGGAGGACCAATGGAAGAATCGCTCAGCTGAAATCGAGAAAAACCAGCAGGATCACCTTGCCAAACAACAACGCATGTGGGAAACCAAGGTTTCCGAAATAACCAAAGATTTCAATGAAAAAGAAGGACATTTCCTATTGGAGAAAAAACAATGGGAGGAACTCCGCCAACACTCAGAGATTTCATTTAAAAACGAAAAGGAGAGACTGACCCTCCAAGTGGATCAAAGGCGCAAGGAATTGGAGTCCGAACAAACCCTTCTTAAGAAGAAATTAGACGAGGAACGTCAAATCTTGATACTGGAAATTGCCGGAGAGAATGAGCGCCTTTCCCAAAGAGAAAGCAAATTGAAGTCCAAGGAGAAGGAACTCCACAATCAAGCCGAGGAATCCCTCCGCAAACGACAAGCCGAGCAGGAAGAAACACACCGCAAACGGCTGGAAGATCTTAAGAAAGGAATTGAAGAAGAACGCCTCCAGCTCCTCCGTATGATTGAGGCCCAGCAAGTGGAACTTGAGGAGAAATACCACAAGAAAGACGGGCTTCTCCTTCGTGCAAAAAGAGAGTGGGAAAATGAGAGGGCCATCCGTCGAAATGAGCTGGACAAGGAAAAACAACAGCAAGATGAAAGGGTTCGTGCTTTAGAAGAAAAATTGAAGAAAGACACCGATAAATATCTCTACAAACAAAAGGAAATTCAATTGGCGCGCGATGAAGAGTGGGAAAAGAAAATCGCCCAATTGGAAGCAGAAAAGAGAAGAATCGAAGGGCTCGAAAATGAGCTTAAAAACAAATTCAAGACCAAAGAAGACACCCTTGTTCAACGTCAACGACAAGAGGATGAACGCATCAGCAATCTTGAAAAATCTTTGCATGAACAATTCGTTCAAAATAAAAAGGCCTGGGAGGATACGATGTTAAGAGATACCGAACAAATGGACAAATTCGAGAAAGATCTAAGGGCTCGAATATCAATGGAACAGAAGAACTGGGAGATGAAAGCGGAACAATCCCATCGACAATTGGCGAGAGAACTCGAAGAACTCTGGAAAAAGCGAGCGGCTGAATTGGAACAAGAATCCGATCGCAAAGACAAAGACAGGGAAACGGCTTTCCAAGAGATGAAACGGGCCCTCTTGGAAGAAGCCAACCAGAAAGAGTCGGATATCCGACAATCCCAAATCCAATTTGAGGATGAACGAAAAGCCGCCCTCCACAAACTTACCACGGATCGCAAAGCGTTCGAAGCTCACATGACAGAGGAACGAAAGCGCCTGGAGAGCATCTCTGAACAAATGAAATCAAAGATGGCCGAGGAACAATCGGCCTTGCATCAGCAGATGGAGGAAACCCTCCGGCAAAGAACGGCCGAACTCGAGTCCATATGGAAAGAGCGAAACAGCCGATCACAGAAGAAACTCGAGGAGGATGAGGTCCTTCGCCAGAAAATGATCTCTGAGAAGCAAGTGGTGCTGGATCGGCTTGAGGAACGATACAAATCCGACATGGAAAAATTGGAAAAAGCCTATACGGAACGGGTCAACCAAGTGGAGTCCCAACGAAATCAATGGGCCCAGCATCATGAGGCCGCTGCCCTAGAGATGGAGATGGCCAAGAAAAAGGCAGAGGAAGAATCCAATATCGTCAAAGACAATTACAAGAAAAAAGAAGAAGAACTTGTAAAGATCCTCGAGGCAAGAAACAGAGAATATCAAGATTACAAGAAAACCATGGAGCTCGAGTGGCCAAACCGGTTTGACCAACGTGTTTCGGAGATTGCGGAAAAAGCCCGAAAACACCTGGCTGAACGGGAAGCAGAATTTGCGGAAGCCCGCAAGAAATGGATAGAAGAAACCACAGAAATGAAAATGAAACTATCCAACCGCATGAACGAACTCCAAGCCTCGGCCGCCAAACAAGAAGAGGAGCTACAAAGACAATACCTCCAGAAACAACATGAGCTTACTGTTCAGACGGAAAAAGCACTCTCTGATCTCCATAACAAGCAACTCAATTATGAAAATCAACGTGCCGAATACGAACGCCTGGCAGAAGACGCACAAGATCGGAAAGAGGAGTTGGAAGAGGCCAAAAAAGATCTCCAGAAGCGCGTGGAAGCGATGTCGCAAGAATTCTTACGGCAACAGAGCATCATGGATGAACAAATGCGGCGTCTCCAAAATGACAAATTCGAACTAAAATCAGAGCTGGAAAAGTATGCTGATCAGGTTCGCAAATCACAACCGCGAAATCCGTCAACATTGGAAGGGGGTTCTCAAGGACAACACGCAGCCTAATCCTTGAGATAACAACAAATCAAAATTCTTTAGGGGGATCCCCCCCCTATTGCAATCCCTTTATCAATCCTTCAAAGATAATCTTTTCTCTTTCAAATTCTTCCTCATGTCCCAATTCTCGATAGATTAGCGCCTTGAGCTTGTGAATTTGAGGATCAAAGGGATTGATGTCATTGGCTGTGCGAAGAAGGGACAAACTTTCTTGAATTGGTACCATTTTGGCCAGTTCAATATGAGGGGTTCCGTAATTTGGATTGCTTTTAACAGCACGCCTCAGATGATCACGGGCATCATCACCCCGTTTGAGGGCAAGTTCGGCACGAGCGGCTTTTAAAAGAACAATGGCATTATCGGGTTCTTCCTCAAGCGCCTTCTTGTATTCAATAAGAGCCGCTTCAAAG
>MSYE01000189.1 GCA_002176905.1 bacterium F11
TTCTTAATATTGTGATTCTGGTGGGTTCATCAAATGCGGTCAATTTAACGGATGGATTGGATGGGCTGGTTTGTGGTGTCCTGGTGATTTGTGCCATTTCTTTTGGGGTGTTTACGTATTTGGCCGGACATGCCAAGCTTTCCTCTTACTTGCGATTAATTTCTGTTACCGGATCAGGGGAGCTGTCCATTTATCTGGCCGCTTTGGCGGGAGCTTGCCTTGGATTTTTGTGGTTCAATGGATATCCAGCAGCTATTTTTATGGGAGATACCGGCTCTCTTTTCCTTGGTGGGACAATTGGATTGATTGCTATTGCTATCAAGCAAGAACTAATTTTGGTTGTGGTGGGGGGCATTTTCGTGTTGGAAGCCCTATCGGTTTTGTTGCAAATTGCATCTGTTCGGATGTTTGGAAAACGTATCTTCCGTATGGCACCACTCCATCATCATTTTGAGATGTTGGGGTGGCCTGAAACAAAGGTCACCATGCGGTTTTGGATTGTTGCGGTTGTCCTTGCATTGTTGGCGATGACCTCATTAAAGTTGAGATAAAATTCGCCTATGGCCGTTCCTCATTTAAAAGGAAAGCGGGTTTTGGTGGTGGGATTGGGTATATCCGGAATCTCTGCTGCCCGGTTTCTGTGCCAGAAAGGTTCGCTTGTATCAATATTCGATCAGAAATCAAAAAAGATACTAAAACCCCAGCTTGATAAATTGCCTTCCAATGTTTCATTTTTGTCCAAGACGAATGCTTTTGAGGCGAATTCTTTTGATCTTCTTGTTGTGAGTCCTGGTGTTCCATGGGATCATCCTCTTCTTGTAAAGGCGAGAAAAAAAGGAATTCCTGTCTGGCCAGAGTTGGAATTGGGTTGGCGATTTGTTCGGCCTCGCAAAACCGTTGCTATAACCGGTACAAATGGAAAAACAACCACAACGCGTCTCATCGAAGCCATTTTAAAGAATGGTCAAAAAAAAGTTGTGGTTGGAGGCAATATTGGCCATCCATTAACCTCGCTTATCTCTCGGATCAAATCTGACACAATCTTGGTTCTTGAGATTTCCAGCTATCAACTTGAGGCCCATCACACTTTTCATCCCAATATCGCGGTGTGGCTTAACCTCACGCCTGATCATCTTGGCCGTCATCGAACCATGAGGCGGTATGCCAATGCCAAAAACCGCCTTTTTCAATTTATGAAAGGGAATGATGTGGTTGTTCTCAATCGGAAAGATAAGTGGTGCCGAGAAGCCGCGAGAACCATCCGTTGCAGAAAGAAATGGTTTCCCACTTCCCAATTGAAGAAAACAACCTCGACTCTTCTTATTCCGGGGGAGCACAATGTGGAAAATGCAATGGCATCTTCGGTTGTGGCGGAGTCATTGGGAGTACTAAAAAAAGACATTTTAAAAACGTTGTCTACCTTTTCTGGAGTTGAACATCGGCTTCAAAAAGTGGCTGTTAAGAAAGGTGTTACCTATATTAATGATTCCAAATCGACCAACATTGATTCGACGAAAGTGGCTCTTAAAGCTTTTGGTAAGAATGTCTATTTGATTTTGGGGGGAGAACACAAAGGGACACCTTACACATCATTGATTCCCTATATGAAGAGAAAGGTAAGAAATGTTTTAACCATTGGGGAGTCGTCTCATCTTATTAAGCAAGATTTAAAAGACACTGTTCGTGTGGTGCCTTGTCAGTCACTTAAGAGAGCTGTGTGGTATGCGTCTCGTCAAGCAAAAAACGGAGACATTGTTCTTTTGTCTCCCGCCTGTGCGTCATTCGATCAATATAAGAATTTTGAAGAAAGGGGACACGATTTTATTCGGAATGTAAAAAAAATAGTGAAATGAAAGTTCAATTTCGATTAAAAAAACAAAAGAAAAAACCAACGGCCATGACCCTTTTTTCATTTCAGCAGGTTCTCCAGGGAATTGATGAGAGTCCGGTTTTGTTGATGTGCATGCTGGGATTGTTAATTCTTGGTTCTGTTATGGTTTATTCTTCAAGTGCTCTCTTTGCTGAGTCACGGTATCAAGATCAATTCTTCTTTTTTAAAAGGCAGGTCTTGTGGTCTGTCATCGGTTTGGTCTTTTTTTTGGTTTCCTCCAATATTCCCCTTTCTATTTGGCAGAAAAATGTTCATGTGATTTATGGGCTCACAGTCTGTTTTTTGGTGTTGGTCATCTTTTTTGGACCGGAAATAGCTGGTGCCAAACGTTGGCTTAGACTTGGCCCTTTCAACTTCCAACCCAGTGAATTGGCCAAGCTTTCAATGGTTTTGTTGGTGGGAGATTATTTGGACAGACGTCAGAGTCGTTTGAAGGATTTTAAACGAGGGTTGGTTCCTCTCTTGACGTTGGTTGGTGTCCTTCTCGTTTTGATATTTATCGAACCTGATCTTGGGACGCCGATCTTAATGGGTGGGGTGCTCATTAGTTTGTTAATTCTTGGTGGAGCCAGTTTTAAACATCTCTTTTTTATGGGATGGGCCATCCTTCCGGTTGTGGCCCTTGCTGTTTTTCAGGTTCGTTACCGATTGGACAGATTTTTTGCCTATCTTAATCCATGGGAGGATCCGCAAGGGCGCGGTTATCAACTGGTGCAATCTTTGTTGGCACTTGGTTCAGGAGGCATTTGGGGGCGGGGTTTGGGTAATTCGAAAATCAAAATCTCCCATCTCCCAGATGCTCATACGGATTTTATCTTCTCGGTTCTTGGAGAAGAATTGGGGCTTATCGGGACCTTGGCATGTGTTGGGCTTTTTCTGTTTTTGGCTATATATGGCTTGAAGATATCCAGGCGGGCCCCAACCCATTTCTCTTCATTGGTTGCGGCTGGACTTACTTTAATGATTTCTTTTCAAGCGCTCGTTAATATGGGGGTTGCCTGTGGGCTCTTTCCTACCAAAGGGATTCCCCTTCCCTTTTTCTCCTTTGGGGGATCTTCCCTCGTGATCATTCTTGTTTCATTCGGGATCTTGCTTCGGATATCAAACCAATCGCACTCAAAGACCCCAAAGGAATTAAAATGAAAATTGTGATTGTAGCAGGGGGAACCGGTGGCCATTTCTATCCGGGATTGTCTGTGGCGCATCGGTTGGTTGAGAAAGGGGAAGAGGTCCGATTTGTCGTTCGCAAGAATGATTATGTGATTCCCTTTTTGGAAAGAGAAAAAATTCCTTTCGATAGCATCTCCGCTTCTGGATTATCGAGGAGTATGCATCCCAAAAACATTTTATCCTTATTTCAGATTCTTAAAGGATTTTGCCAATCCTATTTTATTTTGCGGTCGATTGGACCAGATGTCCTCTTGGTCATGGGAGGATATCTTTCTTTCCCACCGGCTGTGGCGGCCCGTCTTTTGGGTATTCCCATTGTTCTCCATGAACAGAATGTCAAACCTGGCTTGGCCAACCGTTGGCTGGGCCGATTGGCTAGGAAAGTGGCCCTCAGTTTTGAAGAAAGTAAATCCCATTTTGGCTCACAAGCACAGCTCACCGGCAATCCCATTCGAAAATCTTTAAATGAACTACCAGGAAAAGAAGAGATTTGCAGGGAAATGGGTTTGGAAAATAATGTGCCCATTCTCCTTATTTTTGGGGGAAGCCAAGGGGCACATGGGCTGAATGCTTTGTGTCTCGATGCTTTGACACGTTTGGATCCAGATGTCAATCGTGTCCAGGTTGTTCATCTCACAGGGAAATTAGACGAGTCTTGGATAAAAGAGCAGACGAAGGGGTTGAAATGTCGGATTTTGGTTTCGGCTTATTGCCATACCATGGAAAAATTGTATGCCATTTCAGATTTGATTCTGTGTCGCGCCGGTGCCAGTACCATCTCAGAACTGATGGCCATTAAAAAACCGGCCATTTTGGTACCTTATCCTTATGCAACAGATCAACATCAAAAGGCGAATGCTGATGTTCTTGGGAAAAAAGGGGCTGTATTGGTTTTTGAAGAAAGAGAGTTATCGGGTGAGCGACTCAAGACAATTTTCGTTGACCTTCTTGAGAATCCAGGGAAGCTGGCGGATATGAAAAGTGCATATCAAAAAATTGATCAGCCGAACTCGGAACCAACCGAACATATTATTCGATTATTGAAGGATGTTTTTTAAAGGGAGAACCATATGGAAATCTTGATGTTCGTTTTGATTGGTTTGTTTGCTGGCGTTGTTTCTGGACTATTTGGTGTGGGGGGAGGTTTGGTGATCGTCCCTTCTTTGCTCTTTTTGGCCAAGTTTAAAATTCACGCTGCTCTTGGTACTTCTTTGGGTGCACTTCTGTTGCCAGTCGGATTGTTAGGGGTATTGCATTATTATAAGGGTGGCAATGTGAATATTAAGGTCGCGCTGATCATCGGATGCGGCATTTTCATCGGAACCTATATTGGGGCCAAAATAGTCCAACCCATACCCGTGGTGGTCTTAAGAAGGATTTATGCCATCTTTCTCATCATTATTGCTGGGAAATTGTTGATTGGAAAATAGATAGAAGAGGTCCAAGGTTTTAGTGTCTATAGTTCTGAAAATATCGCAACAAACCTTTTGTGAGAGATTGGGCAATTTTTTTCTGGTAAGTGGGACTCTTTAACTTTTTGTGTTCTTTGCGGTGGCTCATGAAACCTGTTTCGATTATGACAGCAGGTATTTCGGCATGATCCAAAATCGTGAAAGTATCTCTTTTGACTTTGCGGTCTTTTGCCTTAATTCCTCTCACCAAAGACGAATGAAGGCTATTGGCGAGTTTTTTTGAATCCCGCTTGGCATAAAGCGTGGTCACTCCTTTTACCCGCGAGTTGGGATGCCAGTCACAATGAAGGGATATGAACACATCGGCTCCCATCTCATTGGCAAAAACTGCCCTGGCCTTGTTGTCATCGACGGAATTATAGGCCTGTCTCCAATAATCTGTGGTGTTTCGGGTAAGATAGACAATGGCACCTTGATCCACCAATTCCTTCTTAAATGCTTCGGCCATATGCAGGGTTAATTTATGCTCAGGAATCTTATCCCTTGTTTCTTTTCCCCCGTTAACGATATGGCTGTCATAATTAAGGGTTCCATGACCAGCATCCAAGATAACAACTCGATTTTTCAATGCAGGACGATTTGCCAATAGGGGAAAACCCAGCATAAGAATCAACAAGGTTAGAACGATGTGTCGGTAAAAATGGGATGTCGTCATTCGCTTCTGTTTAGGTAGTCAATTAGTTCCCGCAAACGCCCGTTGTTAACGCGATTGAATTTTCCGATCAGACGGGGAAGATGAGCAATCTCAGGTTGGTTTTCCTCTTCTTTTAAGGGCCCACTGGCACGAAAGGATCCGGATGAGAGAATGTCGCGGAAATGATGGTTGATGTATCTAAGTTGTCGTTCCGATAAAACATTATGAATCCGAATAACCAAAGAATCCTTAACATACCGAATAGAATGGTAATTTGAGTAAAAACGCATTATTTCTTTTACCGCCTCATTGGCGTTGTCAACGATACGATACAAGCTAAGGTCTTCCTTGGAAATCATCTTAAGCCGAAGTAAGCGGTTTTTGAGAAAGGAGTGGAGGCTATCCCACATTGTTCCCTTGGGGGAGTCAACAAAAACAATTGGCATAGGATCGGATTTGCCAGTTTGAACAAGGGTTAGCACTTCAAAGGCCTCATCCAGTGTTCCCAATCCTCCGGGAAAAACAACTACGGCATTTGTTTCTTTAACAAACACGAGTTTTCGAGTAAAGAAGTAACGGCAATCAATGTAAGTAGGCTGATGAGCAATGAATTTATTAGGATATTGTTCAAACGGGAGTCGGATATTGATCCCAAAACTCTTGTTGGGGAGTGAACCCTCGTTGCCGGCCTGCATGATACCCGGGCCCGCACCCGTGATGGCCATGTATCCTCTGGCGGTGATCTTTTTGGCAAAATCTTTTGCGGTTTTGTAGGCGAGATGATTGGTTTTGGTCCGAGCCGATCCAAAAATGGTGACCTTGCGGATATCTCGATATCCACGGAAGATTTTGAACGCATAACGAAGCTCACGAACAGCTCGGCTTAATATTTTGAGATCCAACCGACTGATGTGAGATTGGGCTGCTTTCAGGGCCGTGACCATGATCTCTTGCACAACATCGGCATTCATGGACGTGCTTCCATTGGGCATGATGGATTTGACCAAGGTCTGAATTTGACCTTGGATGTTGGCATCCCAAACGGTTGGGTTGAAAAAGCCGTTTTTTGGGGGTTTTTTGGTTGTTTGGCGACGTTTACGGTACATGACTTTGTTCATCTGACTTTACAATTATATTATTGTCCCAAAATGACGAAATTTCAAATTGTTTCTGATTTTAAACCAGCAGGCGACCAAGTCCCGGCCATCCAGGAGTTGGTCAAAGGCCTTCAGGCCAGAAAACCCCATCAGGTTCTCTTGGGGGTTACTGGGTCTGGAAAGACCTTTACCATGGCCAATGTGATCACCCAGATGAATAGACCCACCCTTATTATCTCTCCCAATAAGATTCTTGCTGCTCAGCTTTATGCCGAATTTAAGTCTTTTTTTCCTCATAATGCGGTTGAGTATTTCATTTCGTATTACGACTACTATCAGCCAGAGGCCTATGTGCCTCAATCTGATACCTATATCGAGAAAGACGCCAGCATCAATGATCATATTGATCGGCTCCGATTGAAAACCACCTCCAGTTTAATGGAACGAAAAGATGTTATTGTGGTTGCCAGTGTGTCTTGTATTTATGGTTTGGGATCACCCAATGAATATAAGGAAATGTGTGTATTTATTGAGACCGGACAAGAACGTAAGAGAAAAGGCTTGTTGGATGATCTTATTGCCGTTCATTATCAACGGAATGAAATTGAGTTTTCTCCTGGTAAGTTTCGTGTTCGAGGAGATACCATCGAAATTTTTCCAGCCTATTTGGACACGGCACTTCGGGTTGAATTTTTTGGAGACCAGGTGGAATGCATCCGAGAGATTCATCCTCTTACAGGGGACGTTCTTCGTTCAAAAGATCGGGTCTATATCTATCCTGCCAGACATTTTGTCACCACGCGGCCTACCATTGAGAAAGCGTTGGTTTCCATTGAAAAGGAATTGGCTGATCGACTCAAAACCTTTGATAAAAAAGGGAAATTGCTTGAAGCCCAACGTTTGGACCAACGAACACGATATGATATGGAGATGCTTCGGGAAATCGGTTTTTGTCATGGAATTGAAAATTATTCACGTCCGTTATCTGGCCGTAAACCAGGGGAAAGGCCTGCTTGTTTGATTGATTATTTTCCAGATGATTTTCTGATGATGATTGATGAATCTCATGTGAGTGTTCCTCAAATTGGGGGTATGTACGAGGGAGATCGTTCCCGAAAACAGACTTTGGTGGATTTTGGATTTCGATTGCCTTCTGCATTGGATAACCGTCCGCTCAAGTTTCATGAATTTGAAGGTCTCCTCAAGCAAGCTGTTTATGTTTCTGCCACACCCGGTCCCTATGAGCTAAAAAAAACAAAAGGAGAAATTGTCGAGCAGGTGATTCGTCCCACAGGGCTGGTTGATCCCGAAGTTGTTATTTGCCCTTCAAAAGGGCAGGTTCAGGATTTGATGAAACGAATTGAAGAAAGGACCAAGAAAAAAGAGCGTGTTTTGGTTAATACGTTAACAAAGAGAAGCGCCGAAGATCTGACCACCTTTTTGACCGAAAAGGGACTCCAGGTCAGGTACATGCATTCGGATATTGATGCCCTTGAACGGATAAAAATAGTTCAAGGGCTACGAAAGGGAGAATTTGATGTATTGGTGGGAATAAACCTTTTAAGGGAAGGATTGGATATTCCGGAGGTATCCATGGTGGCCATATTTGATGCTGATAAGGAAGGATTCTTGCGGTCAGAAACCACCCTTATTCAAATCTGTGGTCGTGCTGCCAGACATTTGGGGGGTGCTGTGGTTCTTTACGCTGATGGCATTACGGGTTCAATGAGGCGGGCGCTTGATGAAATGACCCGACGACGGCGGAAGCAACTGGCGCATAACAAAAAACACAAAATTTCCCCTAAAACCATTGTTAAGGCGATTCAGAATCTTGAAGAATTCCAAGTCAAAGCCAAAACAAAGGGACTGGATAAGGTCTTCAACGAGGCCTCATTTAATATGAGGGATAGAAAGAGTCTTTCCCAACTTACAAAAGAATTAGAAAAACAGATGAGAATATCGGCGGATTCATTGGATTTTGAATTGGCAGCGGCGCTAAGAGATAAAATTCAAGAAATCAATCAGATGCGACCCAGGAGGGGTGCTTCTTAAGGGGCTCTTTTTGGTCTTTTTTCTCTAGGAAGGTCAATCATGATGGGATCGTGAGACGTTTGGCTGTCCATCATGCCTTCTGTCATTTGTCCTTCTGTCTCAGCGCCTCCTTCTTTCGCATTCCATACACCACGGTCCACACCTCTTAGTTTCAAAGCAAGATCCTCGAGATTGGTTGCATGGTTTAAAGCTTCTTGCGTTGAAATCAGATTTTGGGCATGGAGATGTTCCAGATCCTGATCAAAGGTATGCATGCCATAATAGGTGTCTTGTCCCATTAGCCGTACAACTTCCTCTTTTCGGTCTTCTGCCAATAATCGGCGCATAAAGGTCGTCCCAATTAAGATTTCTGTTGCGGGATATCTCACGCTACCATCGGTTGATCGGACAAGTCTTTGAGCCACCACTCCGCTTATGACATTTGCCACTTGCTGCCGAACGGCATTTTGTTCATGGGGGGGGAAGGCATCCACAATTCGACCTGTTGAATGAACCGCATCAATGGTGTGAATGGTAGAGAGAACCAGATGACCTGATTCAGCGGCTTGAAGCGCAGCACTCATTGTTTCCAGATCTCTCATTTCTCCAATGGCGATGACATCCGGGCTTTGTCGAAGGACATTCCTGAGGGCTTCTTTGAAAGACCCCGTATCATGTCCCACTTCCCGTTGGGAAATGGATGATTTTACGTCCTTATGAATAAACTCGATAGGATCTTCAATGGTGATGATGTTATAGGTAAAGTTTTGATTAAGGAAATTGATAACGGAATTCAAAGTGGTTGTTTTTCCGGCTCCTGTGACACCGGCAAACAGGATGAGTCCACGACCTTGAGAAACCAATTTCTTTAATGTTTGGGCCGGCAGATGAAGTTCTTCAAATCCTTTCATTTTTAAGGGTATGGTACGAAGGGCGACGGCCACGCTCCCACGTTGGCGATACATGTTCACCCGGAAGCGGCTGACGCCATCAACGGTGCAAGCCACATCCATCTCGTTGCGGGTTGAAAATTCTTTCTGCAAATTAGGGGGAAGGAGCGACCGGCAAATTTCTTCGGTTTGATTGGATGTGAGAGGCTCTAAGTTTGTTTGGACAAGTTGTCCATTGACACGAATCAGGGGACACGAACCAGGTTTGAAAAGAATATCGGATATTCCATCCCGAAGCATTAACTCGATAAGTCTCTTATATTCCATACTACAAAGGTAGCAATCGGAGCCGTATTTTCAAGGGTTTTTTAAATTAAAAAGAAGGGGTGGCCACAGCCTTATCACTGTCTCCGCGGGGGGTATAGGCTTCCATGATTGGCATGATTTTTGGAAGGATTTCGAAAAATGCTTCAACCACTTCGGGATCAAATTGTTTGCCTTTTTCATCTTGGATCAAACGAAGTGTTTCTTCCATGGAAAATGAGGGTTTATAAATACGTTTGCTAACGAGGGCATCAAAAACATCGGCCAATGAAGCGATTCGGGCTTCAATGGGGATTTCTTTTTCCTTTAGTCCTTTTGGGTAACCTTTCCCATCCCATCGTTCATGATGGTAAAGGGCAACAATGGCAGATGTTTGCATAAGTTCGCTTTCTGACCCCCCCAGTATTTCGGCTCCATACTGAGGGTGTTTTTTCATCTCAACCCATTCCTCAGGGGATAGCTTTCCAGGTTTGTTCAATACATTATCAGGTACCCCCACCTTTCCAATGTCATGCATGGGTGCTGCCAAACGGAGGTTCTCGCACCATTCGGGATCAAATCCCATCTTTTGGGCAATCAGAGCGGAGTACTGACTCATTCGCCACAGATGCTGACGTGTGTCATAGTCCTTGTATTCAACCGCTCCAGCGAGGCGAATAATGGTTTCCTGGGCCAGCTTTCTAATTTCTTGGTAGAGATGCGTATTCTCGACTTGAGCTGTTGCCTGGTCAGCCAGGAGGGTGAGGATTTCCTCATCCTGATGATCAAAGGCATTGCCTTGAATGCGGTTAAGAACTTGGAAAACACCAATGACTTGGCTTTTGGCATTTCGCATGGGGACAGTTAAAACGGATCGGGTTCTGAATCCGGTCTTTTTATCAACCTCTGGGTTGAAACGAGGATCCTTATAAACATCCCGGATGTTGAGGAGCTTTCCTGATGATGCAACTGCCCCTGATATCCCTTTATCCAATGGAATCCGAATTTTATGTGCGCCTAGGGCTGCTTTTGACCACAGTTCTTTTCTCTCTTTGTCGATAAGGAAGACGGTTGCCCTTTCGGCTTTGAGGACTGTTTTTGCCTCCTCGACAATGAGATTGAGAAGCTGATCCAATGTTGTTGTGGTGGAGGCTTGGCGGGAGTACTTAAGGAGGGTGGATAACTTTCTCCGCCATTCCCGTAGGTTCTCAACCTTTTTTTCGAGAAGGTGTACTTTGGAGCCATTCTTGGAACGGGACTTGGCTGTTTTTTTCAGCGTATGATCCTTCTTTCGTTTCTTAGGCATAGTTACCAGAAATCTCACTTCTCTATTTTTTACCAATCCTAAGGGTTCTCCGTCAATTTAAGAGAGGCAAATCTTTCCAAGTTAAGAATGGAGGAAGCCCACTTTAATTTCAAGATGAAAAATCAATCTTTTTAAGAATTCAATAATACCTAAATGGGTCAGGGGGCAACAATTCAAATAGACATTTCGCTCTTTGTGCCTGATGAAGGAAAGTAGTAGACTCCCCAAGCATAATGAAATTTTTAGATCTAAAACACAGACTAAAACAAGCTCTCCTTGAAGATGGGGCTTTTAATGATGCGACCACCCTCGCTATCCCAAAATCAAAGCAGACAAGACTTCGGTATCGTCTGATTGCCAAAAAGGAGGGAATCTTTTGTGGGGCCTTTTTGCTTAAGCCTGTTTTTTCCCTTTTGGACTCTGGTGTTAAGATTTCCTGTAAGAAAAGAGATGGTGATAGAATTCGCCCCCGTGACACAATTGCGGTGATTCAAGGCAAATCCTTTGCCCTTTTGGGAGGAGAGAGACTTTATCTCAACCTAGCATGTGAATTGAGTGGGATTGCTACTTTGACCCGTAAGTATGTGGAGGCAGTGAAAGGGACCAAATCGCGCATTTTTGATACACGAAAAACAACACCCCTTTGGCGAGACTTGGAGAAATTCGCGGTGAAATGTGGGGGGGGGGGGGAAATCATCGGTCGTCTCTTGCCCATGCTATCCTTATAAAGGACAATCATCTGAAACTCATCCGGTCTCAAAGGTTAACACCCCTTAAAGTTTATGGATCCCGAAAAAAGAAGGGAGTGCAATTTATCGAGAT
>MSYE01000190.1 GCA_002176905.1 bacterium F11
AAATCCACAAGGCGGGGTGCAGATCAAAGGTCCTTCCACCGCGGAGGTCTGGGTGGATGATGATGACAACCGATATCTGAAATTCTCAACCGGCACCTACGATACAACCGAGGACGCTGGTCTTGTTTCAATTACAATTGAACGAACAGGAAATCCACAAGGACAAATTCAATTGGATTACGAGACCCGATCGGGCTCTGCACACGATTTTTCCGACTTTATCCCGCAATCTGGGACCCTGATCTGGACAGATGGGGATACATCGAGCCAAACGTTTACAATCAGCTTACTGAACGATGAAAATCCGGAACCAACCGAATTGTTCTATATTGATCTGAAAGATCTTTTTGGTGGGGTTCAAATTGAGGGGGCCTCCACCGCAGAGGTCATGGTGGTTGATGATGACAACCGATATCTGGAATTTTCAACTGGCACCTACTATACAACTGAGGACGCGGGTCTTGTCTCGATAACCGTTGAGCGGACAGGAAATCCACAAGGACAAATTCAGGTGGATTATGAGACCCGATCGGGTTCCGCACACGATTTTTCTGACTTTATCCCTCAATCCGGAACCCTGATCTGGACGGATGGAGACATCTCCTCCCAAACCTTTACCATCAGTCTCCTTAACGATGAAAACCAAGAACCGAATGAATGGTTTCGTATAGATCTGAAAAATCCGTTTGGTGGAGTTCAAATTAAAGCTCCCTCCACAGCATTCGTCTGGATACAGGATGATGACAACCGCTTCGTCCGGTTTTCAACACCCTCGTATCACACCAATGAAAGTTCGGGGATTGTGTCGATAACCGTTGAGCGGTCAGGAAACCCACAAGGACAAATTCAGGTGGATTACGTCACCCGATCGGCTTCTGCACACGAATTTTCTGACTTTATTCCTCAATCCGGCACCCTTATCTGGCCGGATGGAGACACCTCCACCCAAACGTTCCCGATCAGTTTGCTGAACGACAACATTATCGAATCTACGGAATGGTTTTACATTGATCTCGAAAACCTATTCGGAGGCGCACAGTTGATATACCCCTCCACCGCAGAAGTGTTGGTGTTTGATGACGATACCAATATCCCCCCTGTCGCCAACGCCGGCCCTGATCAATCCCTCACTGACATCATTGGGGACGGAACAATAGATGGCTTGGATTATGCTGTTCTAAATTTGGCCATGGGATCTAGACCTGGGGATCTGAACTGGAATCCACGGGTGGACTTTGTTGCTGACAACCGGATCAACAACCGTGATTTACGTTATATGAGACAACAAGACCGGCGCGAGAACAAGGGAAGAACCTGGGACCATCGCGTTGATGTCAATGGAGAAGGAGAGGAGAATGTGGTATTGGACGGCAGCGCCAGTTTCGATGAAGATGGAACCATCACTCATTATCAATGGCAAAACCAAGCAGGTGGTGATCCTATCGTTGGCAGCACAATTTCACTCAACCTCCCGATAGGGGTTCACACCTTTACTTTAACCGTCACCGATAATAATGGGGCAACAGCGACCGATGAGGTGATGATCACACTTGAAGCCTCCCCCTTGGCCCTTAAAAAGTCAGAATTTGATTCTTTGATGAAGAAGGAAAAATCAAGCAATCAAAAATTAAAAATTGATTCAAATTCATATTATGGTCTTGACGATATTTTTGATCAGAATTTTGAGAGGGCCGGGTCATTGGATGTGAACGCCGGCCAAGACAAAAACGCTTCTTTCAAATATCTGACCGATAAGCATACGGTGGCCCGGACCAAGCTTGTGGGCAGAGTAAACGATCATCGGCTTTCAAAAAAAGGATCGACCATATGCTGGTTCTATCATGGTTGTCGTGAAGGTGAATGTGGGGAGGAATCTTTTTCCCGACCCCGATCATTTAGAACCATTACCAGTTTCTCTGAGCCTGGCGTCTATGTTGTTGGGCTTCTTGTGACCGAAGGAGTGGAATTTGGATTTGATCGAGTAGAAATCACCGTTCAAAATCGAGGGAAGAGTGATTTCTCTGGAATAAAGTTGAAATCTCTTTCATCAGGGGCGGTTTCTCATTCTCACACATTGGGTCGAGATCTACGAAAGCTGTTCTATCCCAATCTCGGACAGAAAGGAGATATTGATTTTCATCTGTCTGAAGAATCCGATATCACCGTTCAAATTAAGGATATCAGAGGGAAGGTCATCCGGGTCCTTTATCCTGGTCATTTTACGGCCGGATCTCACGTTGTCCAATGGGATGGAAACGAACAATCTGAGAGTGGCCCCTTGGCCAAGCCAGGATCATATTTGGTTCAAGTTTTCACTTCCCAAGGCATCCAAAAAACCAAACTGGTGATCTCTACCAAAAAATAATTCAGATTCGTCACACCTGAACAGGCCGTGTCATAACGAACCGAGAGGCTCGTCATGACACGGCCTTAAAAATTGGGATCACTTTTTAATAGGAACTTAATCTCATCTTAAGGCCTTCTTAATGGAGGGCTTCCTACACTTCTGTAACTTACGTGATCCTTGATCCATATAACCTGGATCACCTGCCTTTTTATCTTGACCCTTATCATGGAGAATGAAAATGGATAAAAATCAACGCGAAATTACCCTTTTATCGGAGCTCTCTGAGAACCAGCGATACGAAACACAGCTCTACTCCGAAAAATCGTCTCAATATGGATCTTGTTTGCTTAATATGAATAAATTTACTTGGCTCATATCAAAAATGATTGTTTCTCGCATCAAAAGCACCTTTGAAGCACCACATCTCACAAAACTTTTAAAATATGTTTTAAAACACTACCGCTTCCCTATAAAAGATAAAGACCAATTGTTTAAGACGCTTAAAGAAATCAATCAGACATTGCACAAAAAGGCTTTTCATATCGGCATTCGGTCTGTTGTTGAAAAAGATAAGAAAACCAATGAAACAAGAGGGCGACATCTCCTCCATTCCTATACCTTTTTGGATTGTCGTCCTGTTTCCATTAGAGGCACCATCATTCCTGTTTACTTCACCAACCTCAACTCAATTGATTGTCCCCAAGACCAACTTGGGCATTTTGATGCTTATGAAAATATTGCTTTTGTTCATCAAAATTATTTCGGGTGGTACACCAAAGGCATCCAAAAAGTCATCGATGGCATTGACCCCATCATGAAAAGGGAATACCTAAAAAAGATATTCAAATCCGAAGAAGAATGCGCCACCTATGCAAAAGAAATTGATGGGTTGGTTGGGCAGGATATGAAAAGCATTCCCACCTCGGAATTGAAGGATCTCTTAATGGAAAACACAGCTCAACACGAAGCCGCCCACGCGTTCTTCCATAGAGAGAGAATGCAAAGGGGATTTGATCATCATAGTCGCTATCCGTGGGAGTTAGAGGTGGTAACAGAAACGTTTGCCTTTTTGCATACGTTGGCCAATACCAGTCAACGGCTTGTCAAATTTCAATGTGCAGGATTATTAAATCAAGGTCTTTCAAATGACCTGATTCCCTTGCACCGTCACGCTTCTTTAATTGCCCTAAAGAGATTGACCTCCAACAAGGGGCCTTTGGACAAAATCAATTCCGATGAGATTCTTGAGTTGTTTCAGAAACCAGCCAAGGAAATTCAAGCGAGGGCCAAGCAGAAATTGGAATCGATCTGGAGCGAGGTGTGCTTTCTCTATCAGAACCTCGATATCCTCGAAAAGGATTTAATGGCGGTATAGTGGAAAACTAATGTCCCCATCCTTTTGATAAAACGGGGAGAAGTTTTTCGCCAGAAAATTCGAAAATGGTCACACCCCATCCCTCCCAAACAACTTGAGAGAGAATGACTTCAACCTTCCCATCTCCGTTGATATCGATAAATTCGGCGATCTTAAATTCCGATATATTGTGCAGGGCTCCTTTTTTCGGATCCGGTTCTTTTGTAAAAGCCTGGAGCTCCACATCCTGGGTTTCAACTTTTCCTTTCTTATTAATATACCGAAATAGAACAAAAGAATAATCTCCGGCTTTATGGGGTTCAACAGCCGAAAATATTCTGTTTCGGGTTGCACCGGTAAGAACCACTTCCTCTGTTCCGTTCCCATCCAAATCAATCCGATAGCCTGAAGTTAACCGGGCTTTTTTCAACTTGACACCTTTCTTTTTTATGCGCTTGGCGGCAATTTTCTGGTAGGTTTGGCTCTTTGGAGAGATCCGAATTTCCTTACGGGGATATGGATTCCAATAGCTTGGCTCTCTTTTGAAATCCTTATCATCCACATATTTTGTTACATTGAGAATCAATCCCCCGTCAATATCGGGTTCCATCAATTCCCCACGAATTGTCTGACCAATCCCTTCTGAGATGGAATAAACAAAACAGTCTTCTTTGGGATTAATGAGGTCCTTGGCTTGGGATTCTTTTAGCCATCCCTTGCCGGGTTGATACGCGCCCACCAAACGGCCATCGTATTCAAGAACGACCGCCTTTTTATCCTCGCTCTCTGAGAAAAGCAATCCCGTTGTGGGACACACAATCAGAAAGGCCAATAAAACTTTTTTCAATATTCTCTTCATGGTTTTTAAACCCCAATATTATTTTGCAATCGCTTTTTTCTGAGTGAACAATGAAACCCCAATCAAAGTCGCAAAACTCAAAGGTATAGAAACGATACCGGGATTGCTAAACGGAATGATCGCCGTTGAGGGATCCAGGCCATACCTAATATACATACTCGGGCTGATCAGGATCAGACCAATGGCGGAGATAATACCAATAATAATTGAGGCGACAATTCCAGAGGCTGTGGTTTTCTTCCAAAACAACACCATTAAGATGGCGGGGAGATTGGCCGAGGCAGCCACCGCAAAAGCCCAGCCCACCAGAAAGGACACGTTCATGCCCCTGAAAATAATGCCCAGTATAATGGCAATGATCCCAACAGCAAAAGCAGCCACTTTACCGGCAATCACTTGCTGCCTGTCATTTTTGATGATGCCTGTTAGTCGATCCATGATGTCATGGGCGACGGCTCCAGAAGCCGCGACAATAAGGCCACTCACCGTTCCCAAAACCGTGGCAAAGGCAATGGCCGAAATAATGGAAAACAAGAATATCCCAAACGACTTCGCCAAAAGCGGAGCCGACATATTACTGGTGGCCGGGTTTAACACGCCATTGGCCATCGCGCCCAATCCCATGTATAACGTCATGATATAGAAAAAACCAATTGAGGCAATGGCGACAATGGTCGATTTCCGTGCACACGCAGTTGTTTTAACCGTATAGTAGCGAATTAAAATATGAGGCAATGCTGCTGTTCCAAAGAACAAAGCCAACATCAATGAGATAAAGTCAAGTTTATCCAATGGCGTCCCTTCCACTTTAAACTTTACACCTGGACGCATAATTTTGTTCCCTGGCGTTGTCACAGAATAATAGACGGTTACATCATCACCATTGTTCTTAAATCTTTCTTTTTTCCAACGTTTGATAATGGTGTCTTTATGCGAAAAATAGGACAAGAACTTAAACGGTCCAACCGATCCGGTCCTGGCTTCCTCTCCGGATTTACCTTTAATCTTTTCGAGGTTTCCAACTTGTCGCAACTGATTATCTCTGGAGGCTATGTTTCCGTTAATCAATTCTTGACCATCCGCAGTCTGAACTTCTGATTGTGATTCGCGCAAAAGAAGGTTCCCTTCTTCCGACAAACCTTTTCTCCACCAATTGCGCGTCCCACTTTTTGAAAGTTCCACAAACGTTTGTCCACGATGATCCACTTGACGCACATGTTCATAGGAGGAATCCACCGGGGCAATTCTATCCCCATCCATCTCAGCATCGATTGTGGCGTATTTATAAAAGGGAACCGTCCCATTTTGATCCGGTTCCGTCATCAATCCCCGTTTTAAGAGGGCGATACAGAGAACAGCTGAAAAAACAATTAACAAAGCGCCTTTCAGAAATTGAACATAGGTGGTTGACGCCATTCCAGCTGTGGCCACAATGGTAATAACAATTGCTCCAACCATAATAACCCCAATATAATGAGGCATACCCAATAGCGGTTCCACAAGAACACCCGCTCCAACCATTTGGGGAATCAAATAGAAAAGAGAAACCGCCAAGGTGCTGATCGCGGCCGTCAGGCGAATTCCTTTGGAGGTAAATTTTGCATCAAGCGCATCCGCAAAGGTATATTTCCCCAATCGTTTCATTGGTTCGGCAACCACAAAGAGAGCCACCACCCATCCGGCCAGGTATCCGATCGAATAAAGAAAACCGTCATACCCCACGGTTGCAATCATTCCGCATATCCCCAGAAAGGAAGCGGCGGACAAATAATCACCGGCAAAAGCGATTCCGTTGACAGACCAATGAATTTCTCCCCCAGCAGCGAAGTATCCCTTCGATGAAGTGGTTTTCCGTGCAAAATAAAAGGAAAGATATAAAACAACGCCAACAAAAATGACGAACAAAAGGGTAGGAAGCATTTGCATTATTATTCACCTTCCTTATTTGATGAGACATTCAGTCGGCTTTCTTCTTTCGCACACATCCAACTGTAAATCAATGCCAAAACCAACGCAAACACAATTAATCCAAAACCATACACAACAGCCAAGTTCAAACCGCCAAAAATGATTTTTTCCATTGAAACAGGACTGGCAAGATTAACAACAACAAATCCGGCATACACAAGACTGTACAAGATAAACATATACATCCCCAGGCGCTTCTTGTAGTCAATGGCATGATCCGGGCCTGAGCTGGCGGCCGGTTTATGTAACATAAAAATCTCCTTTTCGTTGGTATCGTGACATTCTTCACAATTAAAATTCAATAGTGATTATGATACGACAATCAGATCCGATGGTACAGGCTGAAAGATGTTGAATTCTAATCTTTTCCAAAACAAGAAAATAAGAACCACATGACCCTTGATCTTTATTGTGTGGTAGCTATGCGATCAACATCAATAACGGTTATCTCCGGACGCGACCAAAACCGCACCCGGGGCATGATGCCCCCTTCCATTCCAATGCCTCTGCTAACATAAAGAGAATAACCGTCCTTTTGGTAGAGCCCTCTTTCGTATGTTTTGCCATGCGGAGAGAGCGTGATAATCGCACCATAAAAGGGCAGTGCCACTTGACCGCCATGGACATGTCCCGAAAAAATGAAATCGATTTTTCCTTTTTGATGATTCCGTAACGCAAGGGGATAATGGGAAAGGAACAAACTCACCTCGTCCTCAGCGACATCCGAGACAGCCTGATCAAGGAGATGTTCGTCAAAAGGATCGATCCCGGCAATATGAATTTTTGTTCCTCTTATTTCTTTTTTGATGCTCCCCTCAGATACCAATACGGCTCCTGTGTCCCCAAAAAGATCAAGGCCACTCCAAAAACCAATGTCGTAATTCCCCCTCACCACATATGTTGGGGCGATAAGACCGATCTCTCTCAACATGTTCTTGAAAACCGGTAGGGCTTTGGGTGAGTTGATGGTGTCTCCCGTAAAGAAAATCAAATCGGGTGATAATTCTTCTATTGTGGAAGGGAGCTTGGGTTCAAGTCTGGGTTTTCGATCGCTATGGATATCGGATAGATGGACAATCCGCAGGGGAGAAGCGCTTCCTTTGACTTTATCGGAATCCACGCGAACAAAACGGATATCCAACCAATACGGTTCGATAAAATAGCCATAGGAGAAACACAAGATTCCAATAACGGCGAACGCCAAAACAACGATGTTAACCCAACGGACCAACCGGGTCTTTTTCGTTTTCCAAAACCCCAATCTGGCCCCAATTTCTCTTAATACTAGGGAACCCGCCAACACATAAATAGAAAGGACAAAGAGGAGAAAGAGGATTAACCGTATTTTTTCTTGAGTTGCCATTATCCGAGTGGCGTCTCTTTGGTTCCGGTGTTCTTAGAAACCATTCCGACTCCAGAAAATCTCATTTCGGATCCCCTTTTTCTTTCTCCCTTTGGCGCTGGAGGATTCGAGAGGAAACATAAAGCCAAAAACCCAGAACGGGCTGTATAATCAAGGTAACATAAGAAGCAACTTTTGCTGTGAGTTTTAGAAAATCAATCGTCTCATAATCCGAAGCGCCAAGACTCATGAGGAGAGTGATCCCAAACCAAGCGGCAAAAAACAGAGATAGGGTAAAAAGAAACCAAACAGCAAACCACAAGGAGAGCCGGGAAGAAGCAGAGAAATAGAAGGAGGATAACCAACGGCCCAGGACAAAAATACCAAACGCCACCAGGAGCGGAACCAGAATCCAAAGAAGGTTTTCGGCTCCTTTTGAAAAGGACACCGTCGGATCCAGAATGGCAATCAGAAACACCAGCACGCCCGACGGCATCAGGAACAACGCCGGCGCGACAAACCCGACTATCACCGGCCCAAAGACAACAAGGCTAAATCTGTTTGTGGCTTTCAATAAATTCCCCCCAACTCGTCCGATCTTGCCAATTTCTGAACAAGAGAGACACTCTCGTTAGGAATATTTTTATCAATAATAATGCCTCTTTAATTCTGATGTGTACCGCAAACCAAGATGATTCTTGTTTTCACGAAGCCATTCTGAAAAACGGGTGTGCCCATTCGGTTCTTGTGAAGAAGTTAATTTGTTCGCCATCAATCCCCGTAATTCGTCCTTTGTTAAAAGAATATCCTCGACAAAAAGACTGATAATTTTTCCTAACAAAATTCCGATGGATGGCCGCAAAGGAACAAGAGAGACACGCCTCTCCAATTCGTTCGCAATTCGGAATAACAATTCTTTGTAAGTGTATTCTTCCAATCCAACCGCATCACATGTTCTTGATTCCTGGGCTTGGGCGGAATCAACCGCGACAGCGGCCAAATCCCCCACAAAAATGGGCCGGACGCGGCAATCACCCCGCCCGAACACGGGCACAAATGGAAAGGTTCGGATCGTCCAAGCGATGTTGTTAACCAAAATGTCCTCTTTGCCAAAAACCAAGGTTGGCCGAACAATGCTGTGGGTAATCCCCGCTTCTTTGAGGGCTCTTTCCTGAAGGGCTTTTCCCCTGTAATAAGGGAGAGGATCGGATTCATCAGGATGCGTGACACTGATGTGAACAATTTTTTTAATGCCGGCTTTTTTCGCGCAGCGAAACAGGGTCCGGGTGTTCCGCAACGCGGTCTCAAAAGACCATTGGCGATAAGGAAATCGAATCCAATACGTATTGTATAAGACGTCGCTTCCTTCCAAAGTGGCTGTTAGCTGATCAGGATTTTCAAAGTTATAAGGATAGGCACAAACTCTTGGACCAAAGGGATTTGGCTTGTTGGGATGGGTGGTAATCGTCTTAACTTCACGATTCCGCTGGAGAAGTTCCTGGGTAATGGACTTCCCGATATAACCGAACGATCCGGTGACCACATCCATAAAATAGGGGCGATCTACTTTGTTGGGCTCTTTTCTTTCTTTAAGAGCCAAACAACCTTTTTGTTTAATTTGTCTCCCTTCCCTTTGGTTAACAAAACAAGAAGGAACGGGTCTGTATTCTTGATATTTAGGTTAAAGATATTTTTCGATGATAATTTAACCTTTTTGGGTTCGGTATATTGGTGACGTTGATTCTTCCTCATCAGATATACCTTTTTAAAAATGGGGTCGATTCGGTCATCCATCATAAGTTGCATATCCCTATTTGTATCCACGTGAGCAACTTCATCAACAAACTCTTCAAGATGGGATGTGTCATCCGCATAAATGCCTCTACAAAGGATACCCTCATAGTCCTGACAGAAAGAAATGTGGGTTGGTTTGATTGTTTTCCCTCGTGAGGAGAGACGGATAAGCTGGCCCATCTGCGCCTGCAGGGCATCGTAAAGGTCATGGGTGACACAGGATACGGGGTCTTCGACTTCAACAAGGCGTTTCTCCATTGCCTGTTCTTTTTTTACCAAATCCCAATTTGCGATACGCTGCAGAAAGGATTGATGTTCCTTGATCAGCGAAGCGCATTCGGCTGCTTTTGTCTTATTCTTCTTGGAAAGATTCTTTTTTTCCAGCAAGCAAGCCGTTGCCGCCAATTCAAAATCATTTAATCCTCTGTTGGTTTGGTTCTTATACATTGAAAGATAACGGGATGCTTCTCCTTTCTTACCGGACAAATATTCTCGTAATCCCATCCAGAAATAATTTGATTCCCCGCCCATCGTCAATTGGGATTTTTTCAAGGTCTTATCGGTCATTGTGGGATCGGAAAGGATTTTTGAAAAAAACCGGGGGTCGTACCCATGAACTTTGTTGGCGCTCTCCGGAATGGGGGGAAGGGCCTCCTTTCCCCCTTGAAGACGTTTTACCGTCCAGACATAGAGATCAATAAGATCATGAGCGTAACGAGAATGGAATCCGTACTTTTTCCCTTTACGGAGAATCTCTTTTGCTTCTAAAAGGGTGTTGTAAGACGTTGGATCAAAAAGGTTAACACCCGCCTTCAAAAGGTGAAGTTTGACAAAAGTTTCACAATAAAACTCCTTTGGAGGGATGGGTTTTTGGGTGCTGCCATCGATAACAGGAGGGAGGAACGGAAGATTCTCCAGGCTTTTTGAAACAAGTTTCCTCGTCTGATCGAGTTTTCCTGCCACCAGAAGGGAATCAAAAATCTTATCGGCTTCGTGATTGTTGAAATAATATGTCTTTTTTTCGCCATCCTGCCTAAGATTCCCCATGTGGCTGGGAAGAAACAAGTCGTGTGGTTTCAACTCGTTTTGTTCGGGGTGCGCACTCGAATAGAGAATAACGCCTTTCTCCTCTCCTTCTGGAAACCAGCAGAGCTCGTGAACCTCATCCAAACCGCCATCCCCTACGTGACATTGCGAGAACCTCACATAAACGGGTTTTGGCTGCGGTTCATATTCCACTGACGAGGATGACCAGTCGCAATAGACACTGCCATAAACATCATCGTAGGCCCGCATGGCCAATCTACCTGGTTTGGAAAATTGAACGTACCCCGTCAATTCTCCCCCGATACGACCAAATTTGTTTATGGCCGTATCGTGATGACGGTTCAGGTCCATTTCCGCATGGGGACCCCACCCACCGGTGGGGTATCTCGGATGGAAAGGGCGACGTTTGATGCTGGCCGAATCACCAGGATAACAGCTGCTGCCAGGCTGCCGTTCCACCGAAAGAAGACCATACCTTATTTTATCCTGTTCGATTTGGGCCCCTGGTCGCCGACAAGAAACCACCAAAAGCAGCAGTACGACAACAA
>MSYE01000191.1 GCA_002176905.1 bacterium F11
ACCTTGGCAGATCCTAAAGATAAGAGCCAACCCATTCACCGGTGGAAGTTGGGACTCCAGTCTTATTCTACACTTTTGGATACAGCGGAATGGATGCCGGTTCTCTTCTTAAGAAAACTCGACGAAGCAGAAGAGAAAAAGGAAGGAATCAAAGACGATCCCATCATAAAACCCATGATGGTGTTGGCCAAAAACGCCATGAAACTTTCCGCTGAGACAAATCCAGAAAAGATATTTGGTTGGATAAGGGACCTAAAAAGCATGAGGTTTGAAGAGTATTCACTAGAAAATTCTCCATGGTACAACCTAATCGAGGTAAGCAGATTTGATCCACCCGTTGTGATTCGCGCATTGGGACAAATACCTCCCAATGGAGAAGGGAGCGCGATCCGAGCATTTTTGGCAAACGGTCATGGGATGCGCATGTTGGATATGTTGGAAAGTTACGCTGGTTTGATTAAGGGATCTCTTGAATTTGATGGGGAACAGGTTCGGGTTCATCTTAAAAACGGTCAATCCAGGAAGAGCCGTGCAAAAGCCGAAGAACCTGATCACCAGCTTCAAGCCATCAATCTTTCCAATTCCTCATTAACCTTCCTTTGCGTGTTGGGAGGTTGGGGAATCATAAAAGAGGGAGGATCAGACCTTCTTGCGCCTCTGTTAAACCCAGCTTTTGTTTTGGTGATTCACTTTTTGGCGTTGAGAACAGTCTCTGACTTATTGTCCTTGGCTTTCCCTTTTCGTTTCGGGATTTGTCCTTTTTGGAGTTGCACGCGAACTTGGCCCTCCTTTACTGCAAGAGATCCCTCCAATAATCCGGCGTAACGCTCGATCTTTTCCAATAACTTTTGTCCTCTTTCATCCCCCAAAAACGAAAGAACATCCACACCCATATGTCCTCTTGGAATTTGGCCCAAAGCATTGATCACTGATGAAGGATTTACCTGTATAAGCTCGTTAAGTTGGACCCACATGTTATTGTCCTCAAGAATACCGCTGTCTTGGGTGTCCCACAAAACATAGAGCCACCGATTGATTTCTTTTGGTTCTTCACCACCTTGAATCTTAATGACTTTTTCGGCCAAGTTGATAAGAGCTTGGACACCTTTTACCCCTTCTACTCTGGAACGGATCTTTTCTGCTTCCTCGATTACCTCCAAAAATGTTTCTGGCATCCATTGGGCGGTATCCAGAAGAGCGGCATAAGCTTCCAGAGCCTTTTTCCATTTTCTGACAACACGAATCTTGTTTTTTGGGCGGGCCCGATGAGCCCTCAAGAGAGCGCGGCTCAACTCCAATCTAAGATCGTTAGCCCGCCGAACACGCATGCGATTGCTCAGCCATTTGGCTTTTTCGATGAATCTGTTTTCATCTAAAGGAAAATCTTTTCTTCTCGCAAGTTTGAAACCCGCTTCCATGTCATCGAGATACTTAATAAGTACTTTAGGGTTCCTGGCAAATCCAATAGCATCAAGCACAACACCCGGTTTCTTTAACTCATTTATGCGGTGGTTGGTGTAATGCCCGAGGAGACCACTTAATGTTCGTTGAATCGACCCAATTTTTATAGTTCTGAAATTTCTGCTTTTGAGGCTGGACAAGTTATTCTTTTCTCTTTTTCTCTCCAAAACTATAGTGCGCACACTACCCAATTCTTTAACCAAAGCGCGTTGGGCGGTTTTGGGAATTAAGCCCCAAATTTCTCCCTTTAGCGCCCCAAGGCGATCGAGAAACCGGACATCATCAACATGAAATGTTTCGGATACTTTTGGGAGTTCCCCGTCATAACCAAGGTAGTTGAGAAGGAAAACCATAAAATTCTCATCTTTCGGTTTGACGGTATAAAGGAGTTTAAAAAGAGTATCAAGTGATTTTCCATATCCTGGGATCTCTTTCTTCCAATCAGGGGCAATGAGTTTTGCCACATCCCTGGGGGTCACCTCCCGCGCAGCCTCGATAATTTCCGAACGGGTTTCTGCCTTATAGACAGCAACAGCAACCAGTTCTTCGATCGCTCTCCGGAGAAATCCGGGATTGTGTTCCCTGATCTCTTTCCAGGGAATGACTTTAAAGGCTCCTGCATCCACCAGCTTCTTTAAATCAGGGAGACTTTTGATTTTCTTCAGGGTTGGTAGGCCTTCCTCAAGATAACCAATCTTCTCATAAAGATACCAGTACGATGTTTTGGGTATCTTCTTGTTTCTCAATTGTGAGCTCAATTCCCTTGGAAGGTATTCCAAACTCGTTCCAAGCGCTCGATGTTTTTTCTTAAATTCCTTTTGCCTCATGGACAAGATGGCTTTTTTTACTTTGTCGTCTCTCATCATTAAAAACTGTCGACGGGTTTTTGATGGTGAATGGAGTTGGGCCGCCAAGTCTTCCACCAACTCTTTAATAAGATTCCAATCAGCTTCATCCCAGGGAATTTTTACTTTCTGTCTTTTTGGCCATCTCTTTTTTCGTATGGCTTTGTATTCTTCTAAGTCTTCCAGCGTGCGAATGACCCGGGGCGTATAATCTTTCAAGTCAATCCCCAAATCCTTCAACATATAATCAACGGTGTAATCTTTATTCTTGGCCAATTTAAGATAATCGCGATAAAGTTGATGAATTGTTTTACCAATTGAGGGCAATTTTATTTCCATCAGGTCGAATCTTTGGATTCGAAATTCTGGTGTAAAAAAGAGGTTGTCGCGCTCAGCAATAGCCAGGAGCTCCCGAACCAAATGGGCTTTGGCCTCTTTTGACACAAGTTTCCATAAGGTGTTTGGCTTGGAGATCTCGTTCCAATCTTTTTCGGATATCTCTGGCGGCCGTATGAGACCTATTGATTGTTGAACCTTCTTTGTCATCCCCGAACCTCTGGTTGGGACCATCGGCATAGACCAGGTGAAAACAGGATTCCGAAAAGATCCGATTCCTGCGAAAGCAAACGACCCACCGAACCAACCGATATCCACCAGAAAGGGTAACGGTTTAATGTTCCAGTCTTCAAACGGAGGGAGCGCTATCACCGTCGCTACCAGCATCATCACAGGCATCATCAACTCAAACCCAACAGTGGGATAAGCTTGAAACAAACTGGAAATTAGAACCATCGGGAAAATATGTCCAAGCAGATAGGTGTACCATTCGCTCTTGATACCCCATCGGTGAAGATTTTCATGAACAAAGGCAAAAGACACCAACAATAGAAAATGACCCATCGCTCGAAAGACGAATAGGTCGTGGCGAAGAAGCCAATAAAGGGCGGGATTGAGCTCAAACTGATCGGTTGTGGAATTGTATCGGATGAAAGTGCTGGAAGGATTTCCTGTGGCGGTCGTACCATACAAGGAAATCGGTGGCCCGGTTGGCATCTGATCTCCCCAGATTTGATTCACAACATAAAAACCAAAATTCAGGACCATTAATCCAAGAAAGTTAAGCAACACCAAGGTGGCTCCGCTCATAAAAACAGCAGGCACATCCCATCCTCCCCACTTCAATAGTCCCCATACCCCACTCACAAGAATGAAAGCGACAGAGGAATTTATCAGGCTGATCGCTTGGATGCTGAGGTCAGCATCTTCGGCCTTTTTCTTAACGGGCCGTTCTCTGGCTTGATCTTCCTTTAGACGCAGTTGAACTTGTTTACCATTAAATTTAAGAGATCCCTTCATCAACCCGGCGTGACGTTCAATCCAAGCCAACATATTTTTCCCATGGTCATGACGCAAAAAATCTCGAACGTCATGCCCATTGTGATTATGCGGGATTTGGCCCAGCGTTCGAATGACCAAAGGGGGATCAACTTGAGCAATCTCACTCAAGCGAATCCACGCAAAATTATTTTCAAAAACACCATCCAAATGAATATCCCACAGTTCTGTTATCAACTCGATAATATCCTTAGATTCTGTTGTAGACTGGATATCAATTACCTGTTCTGCCAATTTGATGAGAGGTTTGATGCGGCGATTTTCATTGATGCCAGATCGATCCTCCTGGGCGGCCTCAAGTTCCTCCAAAAAGGTTTTCGGCATCCATTCGGCTGTATCAAGGAGAGCGGCATAGGCCTCCAATCCTTTTTTCCATTTTTTGACATAATCTATCTTATTCTTTGGACGGGCCTTTTCAGCTCTCAATATAGCGCGGCTTAATTCCCAACGTAGGTCAGAGGTCAATCTTACCCGCATCTGTCCATTGATTCTCGAGATGGAACGACGAAGTTCTTCTTCGTCTAATGGGAAATCGGATTTTTTCGCAAGGCGAAATCCCTCTTCCATGTCGTCAAAATACGTTAAAAGAGCATTTGAGCTTGTGGCAAAACCCACAGAGGTAAGGAAATAGCCTGTCTTATCCTTCTCGATTCTTTTTCCGTTTAAGTGATGTTCAAACAGTCCATGCAAAGACCGCCCAATCGTTCCGATTATTATGCTTGTGTAATGATAGGGACCAAGATTTTTTAAGGCTGCTCGAACCAGGAATCGTTTGGTAAGAATAGAACGTAGATAGCTTAATTCTTGAACCAAGGCCCGTTGCGCTGTTTTTGGAAGCTGTCCCCAGAAGAATCCCTTTAGAGCGCCAACGGCGTGGATTTTTCGGACGTCCTCAATGTGATAGGCCTTATCAACGCTGGGAATGTCTTTCTCAAAGTCGAGGTATTCAAGTAGAAACGTCATAAAATTCACTTTTTTTGGTTTATTTTCAACAAGATGTTGAAAAAGATGATCAAGAGATCGACCAAATCCCGGGATTTCTTTCTTCCAATCGGTATCAACGAGCTTGGTGACGTCTTCTGTGGTAACCAAATGGAAGCGTTCTTCAATTTCTTCGCGGGTTTTGGCCTTATAAACAACACAGGTGGTCAATTCTTTAACGGCTCTCCAAAGGAAAGACGGATTGAACTCTCGGAGCTTCCCCCATTGGATATCCTTGAGTGCCCCCTCCTCCTGAAGGTGCTTCAAATCCTGCAAGGTTTCGATCTCCGCAAGAGTAGGGAGATCCGGATCCAAATATCCAATCTTTTCAAAAAGGGTCCAATAAGGTGTTTTGGGAATCTTTTCTCTGGTGAGTTTCTCATTGATGACAGTGATGAGGGTTTCCATGCTGGTTCCGAGCTTCCGGTGTCTTACTCGAAAATCTTGTGATCTTAAGGATAGGATGGCTTTTTTTACTTTGTCTGGTCTCATGCGCAAAAACTGACGGCGGGTTTTTTGTTTGGGCTGAACCTGGGCCGCCAAATCTTCCACCAACTCCTTTATTAAGTTCCAATCGACCTCTTCCCAATTAATTTTTAGCCTTGTTTTTCTTTTCCTTTTTGATTTGTATTCATCCAAATCCTCCAAGGTTCTGATAACACGGGGCGGGTAGCGGGCCAAGTCAATGTCCAACTCATCCAAAATATAATCAATTATAAAATCCTTATTTCTGGCTTGATCAGAATAGTAACGATAAAAATAAGATAGGCGTTTTCCAATGCTGGGCAGTCTAATGGTGGCGAAATCTTCGTAATGGATTGATAACTCATTTGAGAAAAAGAGTTTCTCCCTTTGAACAATTTCAATGAGCTCCCGAACCAGAAATCTCCGGGCTTTGAGAGAAACCTGATCCCAATCATTTTGATGTTTGGTCAGTTCTTTCCAATCTTTCTGTGAGATCTCTCGGGGACGCTCCAAGCCTTTCACCTTCTTTGAATGACTCCCACCCTGCAAACCTTTGGTGCGCACCATAGACATAGACCAGGGGAAAATGGGGAACCAGAGAAATCCCAACCCAGCGAAAGAGCGAGAAGTGGCCATGGGTGTTGGGTCCCAATTCATCATATATCCCAATGAGGCCACGCCTGCCACCAAAATGAGGAGAAGGGCAGCGGTAGAGAGAAGGGATATAAAAGGATATCCACCAAAAGCATTAATGATCGCTTGTGGTCCTCCTTTTGGCGATCCGGATCCGGGAGATTGAGGGAAGTACCGACCTGGTGTAGAAGGACCAAAGGGGAATACCAAAATGGGTGAGTAATCCGTTACCGGTGCAACGGGTTTGAATCCTTTGTCCTCCTCTTTGGTGATAACGATATAATCAATATTTTTACTGGTGTTTTGGAATCGGTCGTTGAGTTCTCCTCCAATGGTGCGAAAAGCATCAATCACATCTTCTGAGAGCCCAACCGGAAAGAGAACGGAGTTCACCTCTCCGGCGTGGTAATCAATATGAAGGAAATCGGCTACTTTTTGGAAAACGGGAAGCAGCGAATCTCGAACTTCCTTGGTTCGGGATACAGTGGAACTTTGAACGATTTTAAGAGGATGTAGGTCTTTGTCTATTCCTTTCGGGACAACCACACCACTGGTAAAAACAATGGTTTGAAAGAGTGAATCCTTTCCTTCGTTGATCCATTCCACCATTTTTTTACCCCGTATTTGATCAAGATCCGCGTTATCAAATAGGGCTGGGATAATTGATTTCTCCTGCAGAAGACCACGTAACTCCTCAAAGTAACGGAGAAACACGCCCGCATCAGCCGTCATATGAATTATTTCACCATGATGCTCGAACATCTCCTTTAACGGATTCGGATCATCCGTTGTTAAATATTTTTCTATCTCTTCTAAGATTTGCCAATCTTCCAGGCTTATCCGATTCGCATTTAGCCATTCACGAAGAGGAGGGATAAAGCCATTTAAATTGAGAGCCAGACGAAGCGAATCTGCTGCTTTCTGACCGGAAATTCTTTCTCTCCTTTTAATCATGACGTTTAGCCACGCGATCTGAAACCGCATGGTATCGGGAAGGGTGTTTTCTTTTCCATGTGCCTCTGGATAGGGGTAGGAAAAAATAACCATTTTTTTCTTCTCCGCCTTTTTTACCAACCGTGAAATGGGAAAGTAATAAAAAGGATTTCGAGTGGGAGCAAGAATCCGTACCAACCGGAGCCACAACTTTGGAAGGAATTTCTCAACGGTATACTTTTGAAACAACTCATCCGGAGTGGGTTCTTCTGGATGAAAATAAGAAGAAAAAGGGAGCTCTTTCTTCTCTATATTCTTTTTTTGTTGCGCAAGAAGTTCAGCCTGCTTCTCCGTCACCCAATCTTTGGACCAATGCACCATAATGTAGGCACCCATTCGGGCCAATTCCTTATGGTCCTTATTGTAATCCAGATCGGCAATCACATCACGAATGCGATTGGTATGAACCAAGTTAACGACATCAGGTCCATCCAACTCAACAAGTTTGTGGCAAACAATGCGATACAAACGTTGGACAAACTCGATTTGATCCCCAAGCCTTGAAATATCCCCCCAATCTTCTCGGGAAAGAGATTCCTCTACGGTCATCAGCCACAAAATAAGATATCGCCAAAATTCCAATTGTTCGTCTTCATCGTAGTATCGGGCGAGACTCGCCTCATCAATGTGTTGATCTGTTGATTTGGGAATGTAGAAAAGAGTAAAGGCTCGGAAATACTGTTCGATGGTTTGGCGAAGAAGAGGAATCAAATCCTCTGGTATGCCGGTGTTGGGTCGATACAGATTTCGGACCATCTCAAAAACCCATTGCCGATTCTGTTCGTCATTCAAATGAGCCGTCCGGGTGATATCACGGGCGGCTTGTTCAAATCCCTGTGGTGTTGGGGACTCCCGCAGTTCATGGTTATCTGCCAATTCTTTGATTCGCTCGCGCGTTTCCCATTCAATATTTTTGTTTCCACCTTCCCCAAACTGAACTCCTATGGGAACATGCGCCAACGCCACCCCTGCCATATCAAGAGTCCCATCTCCCCAGATCGCAAACAGAACGAGAACAAGAACGGGTGCCAACGTCATCAATGCAGCAGTTGTATTTTTCCAATCGGAGAGAGATCTTGTTGTGACATAAGAGGTGAGATCGGTTTGCTCAAATTTATCAAGAACTTTCTCTGCGAGATCAGGGTTGGTGAGTTCAACTTTATCGATTTCTTCTTCAGAATCCAGGTTCAAGTGGAGGGTGACTTTTTTCTGAAGGGATGTAAGCGTTCCTGTAATGCGAGGACCATTTTTTTTAATTTTGACTCCGACAACCTTTAATCCAAAGTGCGCAAAATCCGTTAACCCTGTTTTCACCTGACTCAAACCCTGACAAAGAACCGGCGTCAGTCCCCTGACCATCCGTATCCCCGGCTCCCAATTCTGGGAAAGAAAGAGGGAATCGCCTTCAAACAGTTTCTCAAGTGGGGTCTTCTCTTGTGTAAAAACGCCAAGATACGCAGAGCCAGCTTCAGTGGTGACCTTCGTGATTTTCGGTACGAAAGTAACAATCCCTACGGATTGCGGACTTAGTGAGCTGGGAGGAAGATTCCTGAGCTGCTTCCTTATTCCTTTGGCATGAAATCCGCCAGTAATCAGCACAGCAACCTCGGCACTGTGGGTTTTCATGGCAGCGAAAAGATTGTTGGAGATGGCTTTATCGCGGGCTTCGGCGTGGTGATAAAAAGATTCAAAGACCTCTATATTCCTCTCCCTCCCTCCAAGGGGACCTCCCAATTTGATTTTATATTCCTTCCATTCTTCGGAGGTAAGCGCAAAATCCAACAATTTTCCCACCAGATATTGTTGTCGGGATTCTTGGATAAGGCGGGATTCCTTTTCTGTTTTGATGAGGGAAGTATAAATGGCTTCCTCTCTCTTCTTACTCTCTTTGATTAGTTTCTTTGGATCGATGTTCTCAGAAAGAAGGACGTATTGGATGTAGCGGTCCATATGGGGATAGTGGGGAAGGGGTAGATCGACTTTTTCACAGAGGTTTTTCAGGTAATGGTAAAACGCCGTGTGAGGGAGGGAACCTGATCGATAAGCCAAACTGTGATCCATTAAGGACTTGAGATTGGACTTGTCCAATTTTTGAACAAGATCTTTGATGAGGCGCGAACGTTCGGCCTCAACAACAGTAAGGTTCATTGAAGACTCCATTTTGAGCGCCTCAAGGAAGATCTCAATATCAGGGGATATTTCATCGGTATAATGACTTATCCGATGGAGATAATGGCCCAAAGACAATGTCCCGGTTCGGTATGCTTGAACCGCGGAATCAAACTCTTGAAGTGGAATAGAGAAAAGAGAGGTCTTTTGTTTTGCTAGATTTAGGCCCCACATTTCCCACTTTTCTTTATTTGCCTTCACGAGACCCACAGACTTTTGATAGGCCTCGACATTGGCTTGATAAAGGGAATAATCATCCACCCCAACAAACGGAGGAATATTTTTCGAGTGGGTCAAAGCCAAGTGTAACGGACCAGAAATCTTGTTCTCCTTGAACAAATAGTTGGCCACCTTTCTTACGCTGTCTTGATCATGAAATTTATGGAATGGGGCCAAATCGATTTTTTCAAATGCCCCTTCCAACGCAACCAGATCAACAAGTCCTGATTCCATCAGGGCTTGGAGAGTTTTACCGATATTGGTTTGCGCTTCCTTGTTCTGATGAACATCTTGAAGATGAACAATCACCCGATTGGATGTGGTTCCGACTATGTTGCGGATTGTTCCGAATTGATGGGGCAGAACCGAAAGAATGGCAGAAACGCCAACCTCCGCTGAAGGTTTCGTTAGCAGGCCCGTCTGTCGGTTCTTCGATTGAGACTCATCTAAGGTTTGAAGATTTTTTGGAAGTAGAGTTGGTAGGAGATTGGGAAGAGTTGTTGGAGTTTGCGCCAATTGATAATTGCGATTTTGTGGAAGATGGCTTTGTCGTTCATTCCATAGATTTGCCTCTAGGGCGTGCGCTAATACCACATTGGTAAGAAACAACACCAACGCCAAAAAGGCAGAAATCAGTTTTTTTATTGGAAGTAGTCGAAGCATGGGCTTGAAATTGACAATTGACCATTGACGATTGACAATTCAGGAAAGAATTTTTATTGATTTTGATTGAACGTTGGCTATTTTGGGGACTTTTGGGTCTTCCGTAAATGGTCAATGGTCAATGGTCAATTGTTACTAGATTATAAGGATGGCGTCTTAAGAAGGTCTTAAGGAGTTGTAAAAAAGTTGAAACAATTATTCATGCTGTTATTTCAATATGTTTTTGTATTTTTTTGGGCAAATTCCGATGAGCGAACTTGA
>MSYE01000192.1 GCA_002176905.1 bacterium F11
TGGCCCCATAAAATATTTTCTTTCCTGATTGTGATCGGTCCGGTTCTCATTCCTGTTTATCTGATTGTGCTAAATCCCCTTTTCTATACATTTGCCTATACCAACTTGTTCATGCGTTTATGGTGGGTTTTAAGTGTGATCAATACCGTTGGATCCATGTTGGTGGTGTATGTTGCTTTGATTAACAAACCCGGGCCCATAAAAAATCCTCTGTTTCAATTTGCTGCGACCCTTATCCCCTTCTTACCCATGACGCCTGAGAGTTGGATGATACTGAGTCTTGTTCACAGCCTCATCACTCTCACCTTAGGCATGCTCAATTGGACCAGTGAGGCCGCCCGAAGGGAACCCAATTCCGATGGATCCCGACTTGGGGAATTGTTGGGGATAAAGGACGAGACCGGTAAATCGGAATGGGTCCTCGCAACCGAATTGGAGGAAGCACAAGCGGAGGGGAGCCCAGAGATGGGAGATTCGTTAGCAATAACTGATTCCCTTCAGAATCATATCGATGATCCTGGATTTTGGATGGAAGTAAAGAGAGATGGAACGAATTGGAAAAATGTAAGCCAGTATCATGATTTAATTGTTCGACGACTTTATGGTTTGGCAAAAGAAAAAAATCCCGAAAGAATCAGATTTATACGACAGTTAGGTTATCCCAGTTTTATAAGAATCGGGATACCTGAATTTGGAGATAAAACATTAGGAGGACTGTATCGTTGGTGGAGAATCAAAAGAAACCAAGAATCAGAATTGGATACCATTTCGTTTATGTTGGACAAATTAAACCTGGCTACTCCACCTGTTAATCCGGGTGATATTAAAACCGTCGATGAATTGCGGAGCCTAATAGAAGGTGGGCAATTTATAAAGGGAGGTGGCATGCGGTTCCCATGGGGCCAATCAAGCGATGAGTTAAAACACGATGCATTATGGGATTTGGCTGCGACAAAATTGGGATATCAACCAGATAAATTTGATCGGCTGCCTAAGAATGAGAGAGATCATAAAAAGAAAGAAGCTATTTTAAAACTTGTTCCACACGATATTTATGAAGAAAAAGGAAATCGGTTTGGTTATAACCTTAGTCCATTTTTGGTATCAATTAAAAAGGATGCAGAGAAAGCGGATAAGCATCCGTTTTGGTTCATCTTAGAACAATTGGGATATTTGCCGAGTTTGGACACATTGAGAACGCCATCGGATTATATCCCCTTTCTAAAAGTACTCGATGTGGAGAACACTCCGCGGGGACGTAATTTTATAAGCCTCCTAAGGGGAAGTCCCATGGTTGGACGCCTTCTATTAATGGAGATGGCAGCCATGGCCATTTATGGAGCCCGATCACAAGAGGAGATCGATGCTATTGTTGGGAGAGTTACACTGGATGATATTCGGGCTCTCAAACAGACTGATTTCTACGATTTTGAAATTCCATCCATCAAGATGAATCTTGCGATCTTATTTGCTCAGGTTCGAAAACAACGTGAGGATCAAGATTATATTACCTACCTGATTGATAATTTGCAGTTTGAGGATGAAACGAGAAAAGATCCCAATGTTTTTGGTCCCTCGGCTATTGTGGCGCACATCAATGCCGGGGGGTTCAAAAGGTACACTGGAGCAGTTTCTTTGGCAAGTCCAGCAGCCATGCGCTGTTTTATTCGTGCCCTTGGTGTTGAGATAGGTCGGCGTAATGGAATGGGAAAAGCCCAATCTATCGAACAATTTACCGCACAAATGTATTACTTGTATCCTGTCCCTGTTTTGGGTTACAGCTTGGTGAAAATACACGATGAGGCGATCAATGCCAATAGGGAAGGATTATCGGTTGAAGATTACATTCTTATCAAAAATGGATTTATATTTGGTCAGGATCGGGGGCAGATATTGGCTGATAGATTAAAGGATATAAAAGAAGGTATCGAAGCCAATAAGGAGAGCGTGGCCAATAAACCAGGATCGGATATTCGGGTATTTCTGACGAGAGTCAAAAATGTCATTGCTCCCGATGAAGTGGCAAAGATCCGGGAAGAAATGGATGGTATTCTTTATAGGAGCGTAAAAGAATTTAATGATCCGGAGAATCTCAAGAAAGAACCGATCATTAAATGGATAAAAGCTGTTAGGGCTTATCAGGCTCTTTTGGATTCGGCTGAATGGATGCCTCGATCTTTTCTTTTGGCGAGAGACGAGCGTCCATTTGAACCCGGAGACCACTATACCGTGCGTCTCCTGGATCATCTTTGTTCCTTCGCCAAACAAGCAGATCCGACTGAATTAAAAACGCCCTTTGATTCCCATGAGATTATTGACAGGGAAGAAAGTCCCCAAGTGTGGGGGTTGGGACAAAGATCCAATGGAAAATATCTCTTTTCCCAGGATCCGGATGTTCCAAAATCATTATCAGGCGAATTGTTAAAGAGAATGAAAACGTTAACCGAAAGAAGTTGGAGGGATGTCCCTGACGCCTTTCGATGGATTAAATTCGGCCCTCGTTTGAATTCAAGATTGTTCGTTGGTGAATTGGAGCAACTGCTTCGTTCGAAAGATAAAGAAGTTCAGGTTGCGCTTCAATCTTTTATGGATTCGGATGATTTGTGGGGGCGGTTGATTGATAGTTCCCATAAATTGAGCCGGGTTCGGTTGCGGGAATTTAGAGAAAAATACGACGCCAAGACAAAGAAGCTTCGAAGGATTGTTGATGCAAAATCTAACACCAGCATGGCGATCTCTCTTGTCACAGGAGAGGCATGGGATTTAACAGGGGCCACACCGGCTCATGAGTTGGATCACAGTGTAATGGCATTGGTTTCGACTATCTTTGCGGCCCTCTATTCCATCCTGGTTTATCTGGGATGGCGAATTTGGATTTTCAAAACAGGCCCGCCAGAGAATTGGGATCAAATTAAGCAAGAGCTCCGCCAATATCCCTTCTCCTACCTTCCCCGCAAGATCAATCCCATAGGCAACAAACCCGGTGTTTTCATTCGTGCCATGGCCCTTTCCACGAATGATCACCATCGTCTCTTAAGATGGCCCCATAAAATATTATCTTTCCTGATTGTGATCGGTCCGGTTCTCATCCCTGTTTATTTGATTGTGCTAAATCCCCTTTTCTATACATTTGCCTATACCAACTTGTTCATGCGTTTATGGTGGGCTTTAAGCGTGATCAATATCGTTGGATCCCTATTGGTGGTGTATGTTGCATTGATCAACAAACCTGAGCCTTTAAAGAATCCGTGGTTTCAATTTTATGCCACTCTCATACCGGTTTTGCCCATGATGTCAGAAAGTTGGATGGGGCTCAGCCTTGTTCATAGCGTCATCACTCTTGTGTTGGGCGTACTCAATTGGACAAGCGAAGTTGCCCGAAGAGAACCCGATTCTGATGGATCTCGGCTTCGGGCGTTAATGGGGCGAGCGGAGGAGACGGAGAAATCCGAATGGGTCCGAGCAACCGTAACAGAGGATGAAGCAGCAGCGGAAGTTGCGGTGACAGTGGATTCCTTGGCCATAACGGATTCCCTTGAAAATCACATTGATGATCCGGAATTTTGGAGGCAAATCAAAGGCGGGAAAACAAATTGGAAAAAGATAGAAGAGTATCATCCCCTCATGGTTCGTCGTCTTTATGGATTGGCAAAGGAAGCCAATCCAAGTCGAATCCGATTTATTCGGCAACTCAGTCAAACCCAAATAAAGACAACCAGAATCCCAGAATTTAATAATCGGAACCTGGGAGGGTTCTACCGGCACTGGAGCGAAAGAAAGCCAGCAGAATCAAAACTAAACGTCATTGAATTTATGTTGGATGAGTTAAATCTGGCCAGTCCTCCTGTTCCACCAGCTGAGGTTGAGACGGTTAGAGAACTGCGTCATTTAATGGAGGAGGGCCAATTTTTAAAAGGGAATTTTGTTCGGTTTCCTTGGCATCAATCAAGCAAAGCGCTGCAGCGGGATGCTTTGTGGGATTTGGCCGCAACCAAACTCGGTTATCAATATGATGAATATGACCATCTTCCCCAGATTGAGGAAAGCAAAAAGAAGAAGGAAGCCATTTTAAAGCTTACTGTAGGAGATATGCATTATGCTTTGACTGGAAATATATTCGGTTTTCCACCCAGACCAATTTTAAATGTATATAGAAAGAAGGAAGAGGAGAAGGAAACTCATCCCTTTATCATCATGCTCCAAGAACTGGGATATTTGCCGAGCCTTGAATCCTTGTCGACCCCATCCGACTATATTCCTTTCTTAAATATCTTGGATGTGGAAAGAACCCCAAGGGGATTTTATTTTATTGGCCTGTTGCGAGGGAGTCCCATGGTGGGCCGACGACTCCTTCAGGAATTGGCGGCCATGGCCATCTATGGTGCCCGGTCACAGGAAGAAATTGATGTTGTGGTTGAGAGGATTACCTTAGATGATATTCGGACTCTTAAGCAAACCGATTTCTATGATTTTGTTGTTCCTTCCATTGGAATAAATCTTTCCGTTTTATACACCCAGATAAGTTTTTAACCAATCCTGGAATCCCTATGGTACGGAAGGCAGCGTGAGGCAAATTATCAATGGGTATGGGTCTATTCTTCTTCTGACTCCATACTTGACTGACCCGATGAGCTGCTGCTCTTTGGGCGCTCAAGGGCATTTTTTCCCAAAGCTCATAGTCCAGACGTCCTTTGATTTTTAGATCAATGGCTTTTTTCAGAGTGTAAGCCTGCTCAGTTATACGATGAAACTCCCGGTTTATTTCCTCCACGTCAAAAGCCGCCTGAAACTGACTAACGCGCGGATGGGTTTTTCCGTTGAAGCTGTTCCTCATCAATCTCCAGCTAGGGCTTGTACAAAAATAATGAACCATGTTCCGGATTTTGGGATCTCCACTCCTCACCAATGTGGTTAATGTATCAAAGAACCGATCTGGATCCGATTCTCCCAATTCAAAAAGATCCTGCCATGCGTTATCTTCCCGTCCGTTATAGGTTAGGATCCGCCCGATCAACCCGAGGATAACATCGATGTTTCCCGCATCGGTGTCATTGGCTCGGAAATTGATCATGTGGACCAAATAACCCAGCTCACCATTTTTGGGAAACTTCTTAAGTCTTGCCCTTTCGGCTGTCTTCAATGTGGCACGGGCCTCTTCCAAGGCCTCCGGCATCCAATTGGCTGTATCCAATGTGGCCCAGTAGGCCTCCAAGGCCTCCATCCAGACTTTGACGCTGGCATGATTTGTCATGCGATAAAACCGGTCCGCCATATAAAGCGCCAGATCCAACTCTGACCGAATTTCAGCCATCTTCTTGGCGGACAAATCGCGGGGCAATGTTTTAAGGTATTGAATGATCGGTTCACTGATCTGACGGACTTCTTGATCCCCTGCAGTTTCAAAACCACGCGCAATAGACACCAAGCACCTATTTAAAGTTTCGTGGTCTGTTACAAAACCCAATTTACGAGGAAGCTCTCTGTTTTTATTCTGATACCGGTTTAATAATCCAGCGAGCGTATCGACCAACCGCGGAATTCCAACTTTAAGGAAAGCGGTTTGAGGCAAATCATCAAGAAGGTAATATTTTTTGTTTCTTTTGCTCCACTCATCCCGCAAGGTATTCAATGCTTCCCTTTGGGCACTTAACGGCAATTTTTTCCAGAGGTCATATCTCAGAGACCTTTTCTTTTTAAGCGCAATGGCCGATGCAAGGGTATAAGCTTGCTCAGTTAGCCGGTCTCCTGCTTTTAAACCCGCCACTTCAATTTGGAGAGCCTCCTGGAATTGTTGGATTCTCACTTTTGCCGTCCCTTCGAGATTGTCCCGCATCAATTCCCAACTGGGGCTGGCACAAAATTGATGCACAATCGCCCTTGTTTCTGAATCTCGACTTCTCACCAAAATGGTAAGGGTGTCAAAGAATCGTTCAGGATCAGATTCCCCCAAATGGAAAAGTTCCTGCCATGAATTTTGCGCTCTCTCTCCATCAAAAGATTCGATCTTCACAATCAAACCCAACACAACGTCACTACTCCCCGCATCAACATCACCTGATCTGAAATTAACCATATTCACCAAATAATCCAAGGAGTCGATCCTGTTTAAGCCCTCAAGTTGGCCCAATTCATCTCGTGTCAATGCCCCATGAGCCTTATGCAAGGCCTCCGGCATCCAATTGGCCGTATCCAAAATGGCCCAGTAGGCTTCCAAGGCCTTCTTCCATTTTTCAATATCTTTAATTTGTGTTTCGCGAAATCGTTGATCCGCCAGATAAAGAGCTTTATCAAGTTCGGTTCGGATCTCTCCCATCTTCTCTGATGAAAAATCATGTGGCAGGTTTTCAAGGTATTTCACCAAGGACCGGCTCAAGCGACGCACACCTCGGATGTCAGCGACGTCAAATCCTTGAGAAATGGTAGCCAAACAGGAATTTAAGGTTTGAGAGGTTGTCACAAATCCAAGCTTCCGGGGAAACGAATCATAGGTCTTCCTGTATCGCTCAAGGAAACCAGAAAGGTTATTGAGCAACCCAGGAATCCCGACTTTGAAGAAGGCATTTTTTGGCAATTCATCAATCGTGTAATGACCATTGGTGCGACGACTCCACTCCTCTCTTACGTGATTCGCTGCTTCTCTCTGTGCACTCAAAGGCAACTTCTTCCAATGATCTTGTGTTAAGGTTCCATTATTTTTTAGGGCAATGGCCGATGAGAGGGTGTAGGCTTGTTCTGTCAACCGATCCTCTTCTGAGAAACCAAACAATTCAAGATGATAGCCAATGGTGGAATATCCCTCAGGGGTTCTTCTGGTGAGATATTGAAAAAAATGGGCCAGATTTCGGCCTAAGCCAGGGAGTTCATGGTTCCTGTTTTCGTTTCTCCCCAAGGAAGCAATGTGTTCCCGGCGCACTTGGGAAACGCGATTTAACACCCTTCTATGGGTTGTGGCTTTGAGCACAACAGAGGCGGTGTGCTCAAGCAGGATTTGTTTAATAAAGGAAGGATTAAAATCATCAATAAGGCCCCAAGGAACCTGATTTTGATCTGTCTGGTAATGTTTGTTTTCAAAGGGAGTTAAAACATCGTTATCTAGTAACAATTTTAGATCGCTGGAGGATTGGAGTTCTCGGAAACTAGGCAAATTCCTGGGTAGGACTCGTGTTGTTTCCAACATTATCCAGCGAGCGGTTTTGGCGATTTTTCCTTCGTTTTTCCGCTGTAAATAGTAGCGACACATGGGAAGAATGGGCATTCCCAGGGATTCCAATGGCTTTTTGAAATGGCGATAGCTAAGGTCCTTTATTGCTTTCTTTTTCTTCTCCTCTGATAACCGATTGAATTGCTTAATTGTCTTTTTGTTTTCTTGGGCCGCAAGGGCCTCAAGCAACTTCCGATGCAACGTCCAGTGTATTCGTCCCCAGGGGATAAGAAGACCACCGGCATGCCGGGGGAATCCTCCCTTTTCAATATGGTCCCGCAATTGGGCTATTGTGCGCAATCTCTCCACTTTGGGAAGAGGTTTCACCATTTTGAGATGTTCCAACATAAAATCAATTCCGCGTTTATTTTTTGGTTTATCTTCATGGGTACGGTAATATTCCGGGAAACGCTTAAGGGTTCTTCCCAATTTTGGGAAATGCATTCGAAAATCTCTTTCTTCGAGCTGACGAAGATGTTTGACGCCTCTTTTCCTTTTTCTCCGTTTCACTTCTCTAAAGACATGGGTAATAAGTCTTCGGTGGGTGGCGTCACTTAATTTCTCGTAATATGTTTTTCCCTTGTGAAGAGCATCCCAATCACGATTGTTGATTCCCAAGGGATTGTCGCGCCTAACACTCCTCTTTGTGTTGATGCGACTCCTCACCCACGTTCCCTGAGGATAATCAATTCTGGGATCAAAGAACCGATGAAGGAAGGGTATGAGTCCAAATATATCAGCCAATCGCAAAATATCGGAATCAGGGCGGAGCAAGAATGACAATCCCAACAAATTCATGTGAGCATGGTGAACCATCAAACATATGTAAGCCCATATAAACAATGCTGAGATATCCAGAAGATGAGGGGCAAAAGGAAGCGTTGGATGGATGTAGATAGCATAAAGGATAAGGAGAGCGGGCATAAGAATAGCTCCCCCAAAGATGATCAGAAAATTTAGAAAACGTCCCCAAATCCTTAACGGCCCTGAATGGGTCCACTGGTGAAAATCAATAGATGGGATTTTAACGCCTGGCTCTTTTCCCCAAAACCGAAAACCCCTCGGTATATACCCCAAATCAAAATCTATTACCTCATTCCGGAGCCCTTCAACTTTTGGATAAAGCCCTGTTACAAAATGTTCAGTGGAACCATAGAAATATCTTGGTGCCATTCTCACCATCCACGCAATGACACTCAAAGAAACAACAAAAGGAGAAAGAAAAAAGGCCAACGGCAAGACAACAAGGACAGTTAAGAGAAGATGTCCCAGCTCATGAAATAAAGTAATTCCTATCCAATCCCAAAACCAACCGGTGACAGAGGAAGAGACTTTGGAATCCTCTCTCATCTCCATTAATGCTGTTTGAGCCAATGCCCCTATGGATTGTGCTTTTAAAATCGATTTTTTTAACTCACTCCATGTTTGGTATACATCGGATTCAACCCTCACCGATCCTGCTACCATCATTTCCTCCAACTTTTTCATCTTGTCCAATTGCGATTCCAATTCCGAAATCCAATGCTGAAGCAAGCGAATGGTATTTCCCATCAAAACTTCCGTTGGCCTTCTTTTGGGTTGGATTCTCAATTTGCCGATGTCTCTTGAAAGATCATAAACATGGACTCCCCATTCCATCTTCATTTGCTCGACAAACAGAAACATTTTGGGTCTCACCCGAACCAAATCCTCGAGTTCATTTAAATTGCGTAAGATCTCCCCATCAAATTTAAGGATTTCGTCAAACAGGTTTTCGTAAAATCCCAAATCACTTTTTTCTGGTAACATTTGACTCTTATCGGCTGTTCTTAAGGCTTCAATTTCCATCAACTTATGATAAACATATATGGTAGACGCAACACTGATGGCAGAAGGTTCGGTTTCCGGTGGATCCTTTTTGATATAAGGAGGGAGCTTACCGGTTGCATCAGGTGACACATTCCGGATATTTTCCACCAAATCCAAGCGAGCCTTACTTGCGGGAGTTATCCCAGCCCTCACAGACGCCAGCAAAGTGAGAGGATACAACCAAACCAAGGCAGCACCGTTAACATCATCTGAAGAGTCATAAAATGGAAAGGGAAATTTGCTCTCTGTAGACAAACCACGAACCGCACCCGGCACAACCAGATCTGAATTGACGCGATTCATTAATATACGTGCCTTTCTTCCTTCTATCAGCCCAAAAATGACCGGAAATATTTGATTTGGCCGCAACGATGCATCGGGACGGGCGTGGCTGGGCAATTCCAATCTACCGGTCCAAAAACCATCATAAAGATAACCCAATCTCTCATTCCAGAAAAGATGATGAAAATTGCTCTTAAGTTTTCTGGCCCATTCCCGCGTCCGCTGAATTCGTTCGTTGTCCCCAGACCCAACTCTTTCGGTCATTTCCACCACTTTAATAAGGGCGTTATACCAGAGGGCTTGTATATCGACTGGATATCCTTCTCGTGGATAATCGCGCGAACTTAAATAGGTTGACTGACCAGGAACCCATAAGCATCCTGTTATGGGATCCCGATGGGGCACTTTCCCTACATCCCAACTTGGAAAGTTCCCTTCTCCAATATGCAAAATGATTTCCCACAAAATATCCAACCTTGATTTATTTCTTGTTCCGATTCCTTTGATGGGTGTGGTGAGTATTTTTGTGCTTCTCTTTGAAATAGCTTCTTGATACGCTTCTTCGAAGAGCCAAAGAACATTTGCCAGTTCTTTTTTTTGTGCATCCAACCGAAAATTGGGTTCTTTGAGCCTATGCGCCCAATACTGAAATGCGCGTTCCATCCTATTGT
>MSYE01000193.1 GCA_002176905.1 bacterium F11
TTCTTCCTCAATGATTTTTCTTTTCATTTCGACTTCACGGAGTCTCCGATTACGGTCCCGACGCAGTGGCCGATGAGACATTTCGTGAAACGCAAGACGCTCGGCAAGCATAAAAGACCGGTAAAAATGGACCATGTTTTTTGGATCGTGAAATCGGCCAGCACGTCGAATCTCTCCGTCGTCTACTTTCTTAAGAAGATTTTTCTCGGCTTGGTTTAGAGCCTGACAATACCGATTCGAAATAACCACTGTTGGTCCAAAGTCATCATTTGAATGTAAACCACCATCCGGTGATATAATTTCCTCAATCTCGTCGATGGCTGTACTTGTCCGCCTGGCAATCTCCGCGATTTGCTCACTTCTTTTAAGACGGGAATAGGCACTTTGAACTTGTTGTGCGGCCCGTTGTAATTTGGGCAGCGTTCGGCTCCATTCGATTAATTCCTCGAGACGACGCGCTAATACAATTCGAACTAATATCCTTTTGTCTTCCATGCTCCAACCGGAACGGTCTCTACCAATACCAAGAATGACTTCCCATTGACGGAATCTCGATTCCGAATCACGCCAATCGTCATTATCATAATCATCGAACCTTTGATGCCATTGAAGATCACGTAAGGCGCGGTCATGTTGGATTCGAATCAAAGGATCAGGATCCATTTCAGGATCACTTAAAAGGTTTGAGAGTTCTCTAATTTGATCGTAATAGTCTTGCAGTTCTTTCTGATCGCTTTTTATGGCTTCTTCTAAAATCTCCATTCTCCGACCGATAAATGGAACCGGATGTCTTAATTCATCACCAATTTCATTGATGTCCTCTATCCTCCGGATTAGTCCAGATACGCGAGGGGGACTCTCGGAATGAAATCTATCTGCCATTTCAAATATCCTTTCATTCGGGTCCGTAGGAATCCCCTGTTGCAATGTCTGGTAGGTATTAACTAATGGGCTCAAACCGAAAATCCACGCCATAATTGCGTTGAAATCCCGACGGCGAATGACGAAATCAGAAACGATCCGATTTAGTTTTCCAACGATATCCGTCAATTTAAGATCCTCCCCTTCATCAATGACTACCGGTGATGGTCCTCCCGTTGGTTTATTTACGGGAACCGATGTCTCCGTGGATTCCTCATTGTATGGTTTCTGAATAAAGCGCCAACGCTTTCGAGTATGACGCTTGACAAAGGATTCTTTGGTTGCCGGATACCACGCGGATTGAACAGGAAGATCAGATACCCGGATCCTTATTCCCCCTTGATAACGGGCATTATCAATAATATTGAGCGCCATCTCTTTGGACTCTTCGCTGTAACTGGAGGCAAACAACAATCCAACCAACATATCCACCACCACGCGATCATTCTTATAAAGAAAGGGAACCGAGGAAGTGATACGGTCCCTTAAGTCTTTATGGTCGATTGGATATCGGCGAAAAGGGACGGGATTGGTTGATTCGATAAGGTTCCGAATGATTTCTAGCTTCATTGGCGAGAGAATCACGTCTGGATAGCGGTCGGAGGGCTCCAGATCTTTCAATTGGGGTAGACGAGCGGGCTCATCTGCCAGAGCGAAAGGTGAAGAGATCAGATCTCGACTTTCGACATTCAAATGGTAAAACCCACGGACCCATCTCCCAATGTCGAATGTCGAGATCTGACCCCATAAAACAACACCGTTGGCTAGGAAATGAAGAATTGAAGCCACCGCCATACCGGCAAACACAAAGGGCCAAAACCACGAATTGTTCAGATAAAAAGCAATGAGGAAAAAGGGGACCGCCACAAAACTCAAGAAGGCTGTTCGCGTGGCCTCGCGCGCCATGGCTTTTCTTTCAGTGGAATCTTTTGGATTTTTTACGGAACCATCTTCATCAATAACACCGGACCCATAGTGGCCAAGATAGAGAAAGACAGTTAAAAGGAAGATATGGAGGAAGGATAATAAGATGAGGGAAACAACAAAACCCAACGATCCAGCCGGAGGTCCTGCTTTTAGAGACCAGGCCAAGAATGACAAAAACAACGAATCAACAAGCACCGTATCCAAAACACCAGCCAGCCCCCGACTCCGCACCCCAAATTCCCGCCAAAACCCCATGGCCCCCGCTTCATTGGATCTATTTTTCTCACGGTTTCGACGGAATTGAAATGGAATCAGTGGTTTTCTTTGGTATCGCCGCCATCCCCCATAACCAGCCAAACCAAATAGGGCAGCCAACGCGATCATCCATTGAGTCCGGTTTCCGGTGCCCCCCTTTGGCTGAAGCTTTACAGGATTATAATAGGCGGGATCGGTCAGCCAGGAGAGCACCCAATGATCGATCTGCTCGGCATCATTTAAGTTATGACCATTTTCTCTGGCCTTATTTATAAAATCTCTCATGTATTCCGGTGGTGTCATTCGGTGATCGGATCCATTGGCACGGGCGGCGCGGTTCCAGAACTGACGATAAAATATGGCCAGTTGCCATTCATCTTGAAGGGTTTGGTTCTCCAATAATTGAGCCATGACTTCGTATTTTTCCTTTGCTTCCGGGAGAGGAGATTGATCGGCCAAAGCCTTCATGAATTTATGTGGGGAAATTCCTTTTTGTCGCGCTTGGTAGGATCGATACCGCAGCTCCCAGTCCGAGGCCTCTACTTCGTTACGATGGGTCATCGCCATATCCTGTAACAATTCTTCAAAAGTGGAACCCATCCTCATGCGCGCTTGTTGTCGAGCACGGTGAAGCGGATGAGCGTGGATTGTTTCATGAAAAAGGATCCCCTCCATTTCTTCATCGGAGAACTCCCCAAACGCTCTCAACACATTGAATGATGACGACTCCCCATCAAACCACGCAAAGCTGGGAGCTTCATCAAGGGTTTTATTGATTACCCTAACCTTCCCTCCAATAACATATTGATTCAAAAGCGTGATTACCTTCCTATTAAAAACCCGTTCTTCCTGGGTATTCAATTGTGCGTTCCATTCGTCCGACTGGATTGCATCAAGAATCTCATTTCCAATACGGACGATTCGCTTGCTTAATGTTGGATGGGCCTTTTGAACTTCCGTAGCCAATTTTTCTCTCATTTCTGTTTTTATGGTTAACATGGGGATCTGCTCAATTTTCCTTTCGGCCTTAGAAAAACGGCCCCATGATATCCATAGCTGTGCCCCTTCCGACACCTTTATTGATGCGGCATAGGAAAGTCCTAACGATAAACACATCGAAACGACAAGGATCAACCGCGATATTGCGGGAGAGATGAAGGATGACCAATAGGGACTTACCCATCGGAAAAAACCAGCCAAAATAAACGCCATCAAAAAGGTTCCAATTCCCCAAAGGGGACCAAAGCCAAATAGAAAAAGGGCAAATACCGTAACAAGTACAAAAAGAGTTCGCAAAGAATAAGATCGACGATGGCGAAACTGGCTATTTAAGAAGATAATAAAAGCGTTCATTGTCGCTACCAAACCCAAGCGATTGATTCCCTCAATTCCCAATGGGATCGCTGAATCCGCTGCTAACAATGGCACGAAGAACAACAATATCATCAGTACCCAGGGGAGGGAGAAAATAGCTGATTTTATATACCATCGGATAAAAGGTCTTAATTGAAATTCGAGCGTATCAAGAAACGGATCTATCTCATCAGGGAAAACAATATAAAAAACAAGCATAACCAAAACAGGGATGATCAAAATTAAAAGGATAAAAAGTATGACCAAATCAATCTGACTCACAACCTGCGCCCATTCCGCACCCAACAAAGCAGGAATACTCAACAAAGTAAGGTAATGGCCCAATCGTGTTCGTTTTTCATCTCCAAGAAAATTGGGAAAAAGAGAGATGAGGGCGAAAGAGGAGGGCGAATTTGATGGAATGACCGCATTGACATTGGCCAAGGTCCCAGTTAAAAAGATTAAAAGGCTCGCTGCCAGGGCCCATTTGCCGATGGAGGCCCAATCTACCTCACGCGATTGGCTTTTTCTGCTGATCTCCCAATTGTCATAGACAAGGGAAAACAGGGTTGGGCGGCCTACGGAATCTTCGACCACACCGGAAAGGGAGAGGGATCCATCCTCTTCTGGTTGAAGTTGAACCTGACTCCATTCCGGTTTTGAATTCATGATTTTTTTCCCTCTCTCAATAGAGAGATGGTCGGGAACACTTTGGCCAATTAAATGAAGGTCATGGATTTTTTGATCCCCAGGGGTGAGCTGGGGAGTGGCCAGAAACAATTTCTCTCCTTCAAAAAGTTTCTCAAGAGGGGTTTTTTCTTGGGTGAAGACGCTGAGGTAGGCAGGACCCGTTTCTGTTTTGACTTGGGTGATTTTGGGAACCCAGGAAACAACAGTGACGTCTTCGCCCTTTAAATGAGTTTGAATTCCTTCCGAATGGAATCCACCGGTGACCAGAATTGCAATGTCGGCTTTTTCATCATTTATGGAATTGATCAGGTTCTGGGCCATTGCCCGGTCGCGGGCTTCGGCGTGACGGTAGAAGAATTCGAAAGACTGGAGCAGTCCGTGGTCCGCAGTCCGTGGTGCGTGGTAATTATTCATTTTTAAATCACGGACTACGGACTCCGGACTACGGACTTTCTTGTACTCTTCCCACTCCTCCGCCGTCAAGGCAAAATCCACCAGCTTCTTAGTAAGGTAAAGATATCGCGAAGCTTGAATAAGGTCTTTCTCTTCTTTTCGCTTTGCGAGTTTAGCGTAGATCGACTCTTCGAGTTCTCTGATATCTCGAATAAGGACAGAGGCATCAATGCTGTCTGATAACAGGACATATTGAAGATATCGATTCATCTCCTTATATTGCTTTAGAGGAATTCCATTTTGATTGCATCGGTTGTTAAGGTATTGATAAAAAGCCGCGGGATTGAGTTGCCCCAACCGAAAGGCCAAGCTGGCATTAATAAGGTCCGTTGTTTCGTTCTTATCCAACCTCTTCAATAATTGAGAAAGAAGATGGGATCGTTCTATTTCCACTTTTTTAAAATTGATAGACCTTTCGAGTCCTAAGGCTTCGAGAAAGGTGGAAACCATGAGGGGATGATCAACACTGTAACTTGAGAGAATTTCAACAAACTCCCCCATTTCGATTTGATTTTTTCGGTAAGGGATCACTTTCCGATCAAATAGAAGAAGCTCTTTTGAGAAAGTTTGGGATTTTTCGAGCTCGAGCTCGAGCTCGAGCTCGAGCACGGCCTTTTTGGTCCTCCCCCTCAAAGGATAGGAATCCTTGACCGCCCGGACGTTTTCTTCGTAATGATGGGGGTCATCCACCCCAACAAACGGAGGGATGTTTGTCGGACTCACATACCCCGCATGAATGGGACCTGATATTTTGTTGTTCTGTAAAAGATAATCTGCCACCTTCTGAACAGTCCCTTGATGGGGAAATTCACGAAATGAATTGAGGTCCATGAACCCAAAGGCCCCTTCTAAGGCAACCAGGCCAATTTTGTCGTTGTTCATTAATTCCTGGATGGTAGCTCCAATATTGTTCTGAGCCTCCTGATTCATATGGACATCCTGAATATGAAGGATGATTCTATTGGATCCTCCCCCTTCAGTGTTCGTAATTCCACGAATGGTTCCATATTGCGCTGGGAGAGCGGCAAGAAATTCTTTTAATGGCTCGTTTTGTTGGCCCTTTAGCCATTTGGAAACTTTATTTTTTGATATTTGAGATGGAAACAATGGAGGGCGGGAGTTTGATAAGGAGGGGAGCTTGGGCAAGTGTTCTGCCATTCCTGAACCAGGTAAGGCAGCCAGTTGACTAGACCTATGTCGTTCTTTCCAGAAGCCCGCCTTCCGGCGGGCAAGGTTGGTTTCCGGGGCGTACGCAAAGAGGCAGTTGGTCGTAAAGACCACCAAACTCAAAACAATGACAAACAACTTGAGAGAGCGAGAGGGCTGAAACAAGTAAAAAGCCTCCAAAATGAACGGTTTTCTTTTGAAACAGGTTGGGTATTAGCATATTGTACCTGTTGGCACATTAAGATTGCCTTAAGGGAAAGTAACGAATTCGTAACAATTTCGATGAATTGAAGTGAAAAACCTCCAAAAACCGAGGAATTTCAATAAAATGCCCGTTTGCGGGATACCCCCTAATAATAAGGAGGAACTAACATAAGATCCCATTTAACCACAAATCGTCAAAAAGGTAAAAATCCGGTAAAATAGGTTGATGTCACTACTTTTTAAGTTACTTCGAGGAAACATCCTTTTTTTCATCTTGTGTCTGATCCCGGGTTTCATGCTCGCGGGATCGGACCTCTCTTTTCAGGGTCGGTTAACGGATAAAAAAGGGGTCCCTTACGCTGGAACCCCGACCATCCTTGTAAATCTGTTTACCACCAAAGAGGGAGGAACCTCGATCTGGACATCCCAGGAAAAGAAGGTGGATGCCAACGAAGCGGGACTTTTTTCAACAGAAATCGAATCGTTTCCAGCTGAGCTCCTCAATATTCATGAAGATCTTTTTATTGAAATTTCTGTTTTTGGCCGCGGCACCTTCCAACCCCTGTATCCTCGCCAACGCCTCAATACTGTTCCCTATGCCATTCAGGCGGAGCAAGCAAAAAAAGCCAACGAAGCCCTTTCCATTGCCGATGACGCGGTAACATCCCAAAAGATTGATGATGGGGAAGTGACCTCAGATGATCTGGGTCCTGATTCAGTTACCGGTCATCACATTGATAACGGCGCAGTGGGGCCGTTGGACCTCTCAACAGATGCGGTCCGCTCTTCCCATATTCTGGATGAGGCAATTGATGCGGTGGATCTCGCCACAGATGCGGTTCGCTCCGCCAACATCCTTGACCACTCCATTCAGGAAATTGATTTGGCACCGGATTCAGTTCATACACTTCAAATTGCCACAAATGCTGTCACGGGGAACAAAGTGGCGCTGGGAGAGATCACCAAAAACCACCTCAATCCCGATTTACAAAAGGACTTAATTCCCTCTCGAATGGTGGCAATGTTTTCAGGAGACTGCCCGGATGGCTGGGCTCCATTGGCAAACTCCGCTGGACGCTTTCCCATTGGAATTGATGAGAGCCATCCCTTCACGCAGGGAGGGACACGGACAATTGAAGGAATTTCCACTTTTAATGATGGGCCCCACGTCCACCAAATCAATTCTCATGACCACAATCTAAGAAAACATGTCCATGGCATTCCTCATCGTCATGTTTCTCCAGTAGCGGTTAACGACAAGGCGCCAGCAGCCCAGTTTGGAACTCACGAATATTTGGATTTTCCTTATGATGGTCGACAGTGGGGACAAGGACATGAGTTTATTTCCGTTGGGGTCAGGGCAAGAGTGGCTCCCCTCATCGCCAGCGATGGGACTGTCAATTATGCTTTTCTGAAAACAAAAGATACCGACACAGAGAATAGCGGCCCCCCCATCCCAAAAGCTTTAATCGAAACCGATCCAGATCCAACAGAAATTAGCGATGAACCTGACCTGGAAACAAGGGTGACCGAAGGTCCCCATACCCATGGAATTGAACCCTACTCCTTTTTGCCCCCCTATTTTGGAATTCAGTTCTGTATAAAAAACTAAAAGATCCAATATGTCATTCCGGCGAAGGCCGGAATCCAGGTATTTGGGCTGCGAGGAAAATTGTTAGCAGAAAGAAGGTTTCCTCAAAACCCAAATACCTGGATCCCGGCCTTCGCCGGGATGACGAACGGGGCCAGGATGACGAACAGGACCGGGATGACGAACGGGGCCAGGATGACGAACAGGGCCGAGATGACGAACGGGGCCGGGATGACGAACGGGGCCGGGATGACGAACGGGGCCGGGATGACCAACAGGGCCGGGATGACGAACGGGGCCAGGATGACGGAACGGGTGGGGATGAAGACGGGTTTGAAGATTCTTAAAAAAAAGGCAAGATTGAATGATGATTGATCGCACGCTCAATTATGGACGTCCTGTTATTAAGAAGTTTCTCGAATCGATTCCTCCGTTTCAAACTGTTGTGGACATCGGTGCGGGAGGCGGAGAGGACTTGGGTTTGGCTGTTGAAGTCGCTCCCGAAACAAAGGTGCATGCCATTGAATTGGAGAAAACTTTTGTTGAACAACTAAAAAATCGGAAATGGTCTGTTCATGAAATCAATATTGAACGGGATGCTTTCCCCTTTGAAAAGGAGAGTTTGGATGTGGTGATGGCCAACCAAATTCTGGAGCATGTCAAAGAGGTATTTTGGATTTTTGATCAGATTTCGCGTGTTTTAAAGGTGGGAGGGCATTTTATTTTGGGGGTTCCGAATCTCGCCTCGTTTCACAATCGGATTCTGCTTCTTCTCGGTCAGCAACCAACGTCGATTCGTGTGAGTTCGGCTCATGTTCGCGGATATACCAAACCCGGCATATTGACCTTTCTTAGTGAAGCTGCACCGGGTGTGTATCGCTTGAAAAAATCGGGAGGTGGAAATTTCTATCCTTTTCCGGGATTTCTGGCCAAACCATTGGCCAAGGTCTTTCCGAACATGGCGGTGGGATGTTTTTTGCTATTTGAAAAGGTGGGTGAATATCAGGGCCAATTTCTTGATTTTGCGGCCCCGGGGAAATTGCAAACAAATTATTTTGTTGGGAACGGTATTGGTACCGGTTCGTTAAGGTAACAACCTTAAGAACCGGCACCAAAATTGTTTTACCAGCGTTTGTAGCCGCCTCCGCCGCCACCGCCGCCAGAATGACCTCGATTTCGATTTCGGCCTCCGCCTCCGCCTCCGCCTTCTCTTTTCTCCATGGGTCTGGCTTCGTTGACAACCAGTTTTCGCCCATCCGCCTCATAATTGTGAAGTTTGGCTATGGCTGCTGCCGCATCCTCTTCACTGGCCATTTCGACAAATCCGAAGCCTTTTGATTGGCCACTGAATTTATCGGTGATCAACTTGGTGCTGACCACTTGCCCATTAGCGGTGAAGAGATCATGAAGCTGATCCTCCATCATGGAAAAGGGCAGATTTCCTACATACAGTCTTTTACTCATCTAATTTCTCCTCTTGAGACCAAAAAAAAGACCGCAAAGTCAATTCACTTTGCGGTCTTCCGTTGTTTAACTTCTATACTACTCACCGAATCGGTCTACAAATCACCTAACAAAGATAAAGCATTGTCTCACAATTGGCTAGTGAAATCAAGCACTATTAGAAATTGGCTGAAGGTGTGGCGTTTTCAATTACCTCTGTTGCTTCAAGGTAATTCCCTATTTGCTTACCCGCCCCAAATGAGGCCGCTGTCGGGATCCCATATACTGTTTGACCACCTCAACTCCCACGCCAAAAAAGTAAGCCACAAACGGAGCCGCCTGCAAAAATAGACGTGGATCTCGAACTTGATCAAGAAATCCAACCGAAAGGTTGAGGACGCCAAACAACAAGACAAACACCTCGACCTCACGCCTGAGAACAGAGAAGAGCAGTCCAATGAGAAGGAAGGGATACAAAAATACACTTAAGTAGTGCGTATAATGGAATCCCAAAAAAATCTTATTAAACGGATTAAAGGGATTTAGAAAAAGATTGGCATATCCCTTTACCACATTGACCACCAGAGATGGTCCTTCTTCAATAAAAACAAAATGGAAGAGGCTCTTGTTCTCCCCTGCCGGTGGTGCATCAGCAGAGAGACGGGCGTTTCGATAGTATTTGGTATGAACATTAATGGAGGTGAAAGGATCTCCCGTTGTGGCCCATTGAGCAAGAAAATGGGGCAACACAAAGAGAATCACAATAATGAGAAATTGAAGAGAATATTTTGGTTGTATTTTTAACCGATATACCCGATATCCATAGACGAGAACACCGGGGATGAGCCCAATCAACCAGGTAAGACTCAACATCCCCACCAGGATCCCCAACTTCCATTCATTTTTCGGCTCCTTTTTGAGTTTCAAAGAAAAGACCAGAAAAAAGATCAAAATAAGCAGAAACAATTCCGACCGCTCTCCTCGAATCGCGTTATGAACAGAGAAATTTCCAAACGCCATAAGAAGGGCCGCCATCACTGCAATGAATTTCTTTTTGGATATTTCAAAAGCCAATCCATACGTTGCACCAATGATACCGACAGAGAAGACAAGTGCCAGGAAACGAAACGTGAATATCTTAAGACCAACAATAATGGAGAAAAGGGTTTGGATCCATATATAAAAAGGTTCCCGAATTCCTGTTGAGAGAGGATGAATCCAAGAAAAATCCGAGACCAACTGATAATAGCCAAGGGCATCCCCTTCCAGCGGGATTCCCATCACCCCTCCCAGGGCATTCCATCTCAAAGAAAAACCAAATGCCAAAACGGGAATGACCCATTCGTGAGATCCCAAATACCCAAAAGGAGAACTCTTATTCTTTTGACGGTACCAAACCAAAAGCCCAAGGGCCCCCAATAATAGCCAATGCTGATAAAAATGATCCCATAAGGGATTGATCTTAAAAAGGAGCAATCCCCCACAAACAACACCAAGAAGTACGGGACGGATTCGAAATGTTGCTTTTTTGGGATTGGTGTATAAGATAAAAATCAACAACAAAAGTCCGGTTAAGAAGGAATCCCATCTGGGGAAGATGGGATGATTGACCGATTGCTGCACAACAAATTCATCCAAAGCAAACGAGAAGCTGTCACTTCGAAGGGCACTTCTGAGTATCAGCTTATAATGATGGCCTTTGTTCAAATAAGGGGTGAGTTCAAAACTCTGATGAAGGATCACAGACCTATCCATTAAAAGATGATGGTTGTCTGTTGTGGTGTTATAAAGGACCAATCTAAGAGGGGATGAGGTTGTTGACCATGCCGAAACATGCAAGGTGGTCAGATGGGTACGGTTGGGATCAAGCGAAATCTCCAGCCTGCCATCATACGCGTTGAGCTGAATTTGTCCGACACCCTTCTGGGAGGAATGATCCCCCTCAACAACAGAAAGCTGGGCATCACCCTCAGCTTTGTCAGGATCATACTGATAAAGGAACTCGAATTTTGCCTCTTCTCTTGAGAAAAGAAGTGACAAAGAAGACAGTGGCCTTAAGGTCAAAATCAAAATCCCCATCAAGGCCACAAATAGAAGTCTTTCGAATAGGGATAGCGATTTAACTGTTGATTTTTTCATCTGAGTTCAGATTATACTTTTTTGATCAAAAGGAACTATCCTTAACGAACGTTGTTATTTTATTCAAACAGACATTTGTACTTAAACAGGAGAATAGTTATGGGAAAAGTTATTCATTGTAACAAAGTGAATCCTTCATCAGAATGCGGCCATTCCCTTCACGGGGCCACCGAACAGGAAGTTCTGGAAAAAGCAAAGGTGCACGCCAAAGAACATGGGATGGAGCCATCCCCCGAGTTGCTGGAAAAAGTCAAATCTCATATCGAAGACGAATAAAACCGTTGATACCAAGGGATCATCTTGAACCCCTCCCCAAAATCAATAGGGAATAGGATCTTTGGCTGGTATTTCCATATAGAGGGGAATATGATCCTTCTTTTCCATTGTAAACCCCATGTCATTGTAACGGACACAATAGGCCAAGGCCAAAGTGGGTGAAACACCCCAAAAATATTCGGGTTTGTTCCGCCAAATGTGGTTGGCTTTCATAATGGGATCTTGCCGAAATCGAGGGTTCCCTTCTTTTGTTTCTGGTATTTCGGGAATGTTTTCTTCAAAATAGGACTGCAACATGAGGCACAATTTCTCCAATGTCTTGGAAGAGGCCTTGTTCTCAGCATAAATAAGGGTGGATTTTTCTTTATCATAAACCACCACATCCATCCACTGGGATTCAAACTGGGTCTGGCCACGGGGGTAACCATAATCGGTTATCAAAGAAACATAGGTTGCCATTTGCGTGATGGCTTCTCGTCTGAGACCCACATTAAGCCCCTTTTCATTTCGAACAAACAACGAAAAAGCTGACCCTTTTCCCCTTCCCACACGATAGAAGTAATCTTCCGTCCTAATTAACCGCAGTTTAATTCCCCGGAACCAGCGATCAGCCTCCCATTCTTGAATGGGTGCTTTCTTTAAATTGTCCTTTATTTTCTCCTCAAATTTAAAAATACCCACCCCAGCAAGTTCAATTTGCCGCGCATACCAAACGATTTGATTTTCCAACAAAGAGGTTAACATTCCATAATTCCTTCGGCACAAAATGGCCCACCACAGGGAACCGCCGTCATTTGAGCAATCGCTTTTCCTCTCCTATCTAACAGTCATTTTAAGAAAAGAGTTCTAGATAAAAAATTGTTTTTGTAGAGTGTATCCTCAGCACGAACCTAGAGGAGAAAACCATGGAACTTGACCAATCCGATAAAAAGCGTTATCACCGCCAAATGATGATGGACCATTGGGGTGAAGACATTCAAAAGAAATTAAAAAACGAAACAGTCCTTATTGTGGGAGCTGGCGGACTGGGATCACCTACCGCCATTTATTTGGCCGTGGCGGGCATTGGACACATTCGCATCTGCGATTTTGACAAACTTGAACTATCCAATCTCAATAGACAAATATTGCACGATGATTCCCGTATCGACACCAAGAAAGCCCTCTCCGCAAAGGCCACTCTAGAGAAAATTAATCCCGCCATCAAAATTACCCCTGTTGAGGAGAAAATTGAGTCACACAATGTTGATGCCATAGTGGGAGAGGCTTCACTTATTGTTGATTGTTTGGACAATTTTCCTACGCGTTTTCTTTTAAATGAATGTGCCATCCGAAAGAAGATTCCGCTTGTCCACGCCAGTGTTTGGGGAATGGATGGACGCCTCACTTTTATCCATGCTCCGTATACCCCCTGTTTGAAATGTCTCTATCCTGAGGGGCCCCCAAAGGAACTCTTTCCCGTATTGGGAGCCACCCCCGGTGTCATGGGCTCACTTCAGGCGTTGGAGGTTGTCAAATTCTTAACCGGAATTGGGGAAAACCTCAAAGGCCGACTTCTGATCTGGGATGGGGCTTTGATGAATTTTTCAACATTCAAAATCCGGAAAGATCCCAATTGCACAAGCTGCCAAAACAAGGCAAGTGTTCCTTCTCCGACGTGACGAAATGACCGGAGGTCCCACCCGCAACCGCCTTGACACCCCCACCCTAATATGAGAGTGTGGACAAACAGAAATCAAGAAATTCAACTTTCTGATCTAAGGATCCTCTAAATTTCAAGTCAGAATAGACCGCAAAGTTGGAAAGACTTTGTGGTCTTTTTTTAGGAGAACACCTCAAAATGAGCAAAAACATTTATATTGGGAATTTGCCTTTCCACTTCACAGAGGATCAACTTCATGACCTTTTCCAAAAAGAAGGAAGGGTGGCCCGATCAAAACTCATCACAGATTATTTTTCTGGACAATCCAAAGGATTTGGATTCGTTGAAATGGAAAACGATGAAGAAGCAACCAACGCCATCAACAAAATCAACAATTTTGACATAGAAGGACGAAAGTTGGTTGTTAACGAAGCCAGGCCAAAAAAGCAATCAGCAAAACAGAGATGACATCCGGAGTCAAAAAAAGTTTAAAAAACGGTGAAATCTCAATCCTATCGGCAACCGAATCAGTTAAAATTAACTTTTACAGATTATAAAGTGGGGTGACATTGTGATACAAAAAGGATCGGCGGTAAAAATACATTATGCTCTCAAGGTTGATGGACAAGTGGTTGATTCCTCATCGGGAATGAGCCCCTTTGCCTACACACATGGATTAGGCGAAATCATACCAGGACTTGAGAAAAATTTGGAAGGTTTGAAACAAGGAGAGAAAAAAGCTTTTTCCATTCTCCCAAATGAAGGATATGGCGATCACAATCCCACCGCCATTCAGAAAGTCTCCAAAGATGCTTTTCGCCAATCCGAGAAGATAGAAATTGGAAACCGTGTCCAAGGGCAAAAAGGAAACACCCCCATTCAAGCCACGGTTGTTGAGATTGGAGACAAAGACGTGACCCTCGATTTCAATCATCCGCTTGCAGGGAAGACCCTCAATTTCGACGTAGAAGTGGTGGAAGTAAATCAACCCAACAATTGATTGTTTCCACTTTGGGCAAGCTCCGGCCTGAAACTTAACTTTCTTTTTCCGCCAAAGCTCTCTTCTTATTCAACAGAGCCTTCGGATGTTGAGGGTGGATGGAGAGCGCCTTATTGATCCATTCAAGAGCCTTATCTGGCTCATTCCTCTCCAAATACAAAAGAGAAAGATTGTTTAACACACCAAAAGCCAATTCTCGAGAAGGCTTCTTTTTGAGGGATTCTTTAAAAGCGACAATGGCTTTCTCATCTTCTCCCTTATTCTGATAGGCCACAGCCAAACAGGAAGTCGCAAAAGCGTTTTCGGGTTCTTTTTGGGTGGCACTTTCCCACAGCGTGACTTCCGTCTTAAAATCCTGAATTCGAGAGAAAGATCGACCCCAAAACAACAAAAGAAGAATAAATGACAATCCCAACTTCCATTTTTGATGACGACCATTCATCCCTTGAGCAATTAACCACCCAAAACCAGCAACCGAGAAATAGAGAAACCGTTCTGCGACGAAGGTATCTGTTGGAAAGAATCCCAATACCAATATAAGAGGAAAATAAATCCATAGCATTCCTTCTAAGAGCGCCCACCTTTTTTTACGGAAAGACCATACGCAACCCAAAAGAAATCCGATTTCCAACATCAAACCTATCCATGATCCAGCACTTCGCACTGGTTCATCCACATACTGATGATGACTTACAGTAAGGTGAGCAGGAAATATCAATAGCTTAAGATATTCCCACCACGAGGCCCGACCGACCAACCAATTGGTTAAGAATTGGTTTGATCGAAATTCCCGTTGACCCAATTGGCCCAAAATCTGGTATCTCATTAATAGATAGGCCAATGAAACCGCAACAAGGCCGAAAAACAATTTTCTATTTTTCTTCCAATCCCATTCCGCCACCAAAAAGAGAAAAGGAAGGACAATGGCCCATTCTTTTGAAAGAAGGGCCGCTCCGTAGGATACCAATCCACCCCACAGATAATGGTTTCCTTTCTTACGATCAAGCAAAAGAATTAAACTTAACAGTGAGAAAAGAAAACAAAATATATTTGAACGCTGTGTAATCCAATGAACCGTCTCAACTTGAACCGGATGAAACCAAAATATTCCAACCGCGAGAAGACAGGGAAAAGCTTTCAGATTCCCCCATCTCCTCAAGAAAACCAACAAGAGGATTCCCCCCAAAAAATGACCCACCACATTCCAAATTCGAAAGGATAAGGGGTTTAATCCCGACAATGCATTTTGAATGGCAAAAGAAAGAGTGGGAAGAGGCCGGTAAATGGTTTTGTGCATGTTGACATCTGTTGCGGCGACCGTCTCTGAATCGAGAAAAAACCGATGAATGGGCAAAACAGAGTGAATCGACTCATTTTTAACAATGGTCCATTGATCATCATATATATAAGGATGGGACAACCCTGAGAACCAAAGTCCACAAAACCCAACAAATAAGGCAATTCCAAAAACCTTATTGTCTTTCACAAAATTAAGAACTGATTTCTTCATATCATGATAATTATCGCTAATTTATCAGGATTTTTCTTACATATATCTTGACCGACTTGGATGGAAACCGATATCCTTCACCCATGCTGGGAGTAAAACGACGACCACGAACATTATGGATTGTAATGCCTGTCTTTTGGGATACCAAATCCTTTCTGCAACTCCGAAGTGAGATACAGAAAAAGATTCAATATACGCCCTCCCTTCTTTCTTACCGATTTCGATTTTGTGTCGTCGATGACTCAGGTCAGCAAGATCCCGAAATCGCAACGCTTCACCAAAAAGAGGATATCCAAATCGTCTCAGTCCCATACAACATGGGACACCAAGGAGCCATTGTTTATGGCCTTCGACACATAAAAAAGGAGATCCAAGACAAAGATTTGGTGGTGACCATGGATTCGGATGGGCAAGACGATCCCGCAGATGTACCGCACCTCCTCGAGCCGCTTCTCCAAGCAGAATCACCTTTACGCTTCGTTGTTTTGGCCAAAAGAACCAAACGCAATGAAAGCTTATCTTTCAAAGTGCTCTATTTCTTCTTCAAACTTATGTTTCGTCTCTTAACCGGAACCATTATGAAAACAGGCAACTTTGCCGCCACAACAGGGGAAACAATAAAGAGTTTAATATCTCATCCTTTCTTTGATCTTTGTTACTCCTCAACCCTTCTTAATCTCAATATCCCCATTTACTTCATTGAATGTGAAAGAGCCAAAAGATACGAGGGGCAATCCCGCATGAATCTCTTCAAACTGGTGATGCATGGCCTTCGAATGATGGCCCCTTTCTCGGAAAAAATGACGGTTCGACTTTTGTTCTTCTTATCCCTTACCATAATTGGATTTATTCTTTTTTTATTAACGATTCTTTTTGTTTCCTTTTCTTCCCATTTTTCCCTTCCAAACCTAACGACGGTTTCATTCCTTTTGCTGCTCACCTTAATTGGCACAGCACTCACCCTATCTCTTCTTATGGTCGTCCTGTTCTCTCAATCCCATGTTCTGGGCCTGACAGGACTCAGCCGACAAGGACCCCATCAAAACTGACACCGTGAGATTCCCGACTCACACAAGCCTTTGCCCACCATAAGACCAACGAGCAATAATACTTCATCGTGTGTTATTTTCATTTCCCATAGGGAAGTTTCAAATATAGTAGAATTGGAAACCCATGATCAAAAACAGAAAGATTCGCTTTGCTATCGTCGGGTGTGGAAGGATTTCCAAAAATCATTTCCTGGCCTTAGACGCTCATCAGGAACAAGCCGAGTTCGTTGCGGTATGTGACAACGATCCCGTCAAATTGAAGGCCGCTCAAGAAAAGACCGGAAAACCGGGATACCCTAGCCTAGAGGAATTACTCAAAAAATCCAATCCCGACGTTGTTACCTTGGCTACCCCGAGTGGATACCACGCCAACCAAGCCATTCAAGTTGCCCGAGCGGGAAAACATGTCCTAACCGAAAAACCCATGGCCACATCTTGGGAAGATGGCTTAACGATGTTAAATGAATGCGAAAAAGCTGGGGTTCACCTTTTTGTTGTTCTTCAGAATCGTCTCAATGAGACATTGGAGCTCCTCAAAAGAGCCATTGATTCAAACCGATTTGGAAAAATTTACATGGTCAATGTGAACGTGTTTTGGGCCCGTCCGCAATCCTATTACGATCAGTCCTCCTGGAGAGGAACTCATGAACTCGATGGTGGGGCTTTTATGAATCAAGCCATCCATTACGTTGATCTCTTAACGTGGCTGATGGGTCCCATTGAAAGTGTGCAAGCTTATCGTTCTACTCTAGCGAGGAAAATAGAAGCCGAAGACACTGGTGTCATGAGCATTCGGTGGAAATCAGGTGCATTGGGATCAGTCAATGTTACCATGTTGACCCATAAGAAAAATTTTGAGGGATCCATTACTGTTCTTGGCGAGAAAGGCACCGTCCGTGTTGGTGGGATTGCGGTGAACGAAATTGAACAATGGGAATTTGAAACACCTCATGAAGACGATATCAAAGTGACCAGTGCTCGGTATCAAACCAGTTCTGTTTATGGCTTTGGCCACCCAAAATTCTATGAAAATGTGATTAAGGTCATGAAAGGGATCAGCCATCCCAAAATAGATGGCCGGGAAGGACTCAAATCCCTTGAAACAATAATTGCTTACCAAATAGCGGCCGATACCGGCATAGCAATGAAACTTCCACTAGAAGAAGGACTTAACTCCCTTGAAAAATTATTGACCAACCAAAGATCGGCCAACACCGACAAAGATCTGAAAATTCCAAAAGAGATAGACCCCCTCAACCGAACCTAAGGTTTATACTGAGAAGATGAAAAAACAAATCCAATTGGCACTTCTGGTTTTTGGCACCTTTCTTTTTACCTTGGCCCTTTGTGAAATAGCTCTCTTGTTTCTAAAACCCGATATTTATGTATACAGAAAACTATTAAAAAAAGGGAAACCCTATCCAGCCACTTTTTCTCCGACGATTTCTTTTACCTTACCCAAAAACAAAGTGGTCAACGATATTTATGTCTTGAATGAATACGGATTTAGAGGAAAACCAATTCCCCCACCAGAAAAGTCCTCTAAAAAAAGGCTCGTAGTTTTTGGCGATTCCTATACATTTGGGGTTCTGGTGAAAGAAGACGAGACATACTCTGCCCAGTTACAGAAGATATTGGATAACAAAAAAGCCGGAATTGATGTCATCAATGCCGGTTATCACGCCGGCTATTCCCCTGACACTTATTACATATCACTTAAAGATGAAATCAATTACTACCAGCCGGACATCATTGTCGTTGGCTTGTGCATGAACAACGACATTGGGGATGTGGGAGCCAACTACTGGAAGGTTATCGATGAAGCATCCGCCTTCCCCCAAATTGTCAGAACCAATCGGAATTACATGAACCATGAGGGAACGTCTATTTTTGTCGAAGGAGATGAATTTCCCTACTTTGTTCTGCATGTGCCCATTCTTCGTCAATCACGATTTTTCCTAGGCCTTAACAACTTTGTGGATCGATATATTTTCAAAAACAACCATCTTTCCGATTTGGATAACCGGAAGAGGGGCTTCAAACGATTTGAGACATCCTTACGTGCCATTGACTCTGTGGCCAAAGAACATGGGTCCAAACTCTTCTTCATGATTATCCCCCCCTACACCATTCGTTTTCCTGACATGAAAGGAGATGAGGATTACGCTATCAATTTCATTAAGAAGGAGCTTCAACGCCCCATCTTGGATTTAAGAACGGTCTATGAGCAAGAAGAAGACGTCAATCAAATGTTTATTCCAGACGATGGCCACTTCTCTGTTTATGGAAACAAAAGAGTCGCTCAAGCGCTCAGCAAAGCGATCCCTTTTTGATGATAAGGAATTTTTAATGGGTCTCGAGAAGATTGGATTGATTACCTACCATACCCCCCATCTCAAAACCGAACAAGTCTTTGATCGGATTAAAAATAAGGGGCATGAATACAAATTCTATGCCTTGCCTTTTAAACCACGAAAAAAAAGGTCACCTCTTTTTCATCATCGACCGGACCAAACCCAAGCCGTTTTACCCGAGAAGCTAGCCAAACAGCATTCCATCCCCTACCACCTGTGCGAACAAGACAATGACATTGATAACACTTGCGATCTCTATCTGGTCCTGGGGGCCGGAATTTTATCTCCTGAGTGCATCAGTGGAAAGAAGATCATCAATTGTCACCCAGGGATCATTCCTGCTAGCCGTGGATTGGACTCCTTTAAATGGGCCATCCATGAGATGAAACCACTGGGAATAACCCTTCACTACATTGAAAAAGAAGTGGATGCCGGAGAAATCATTTCCGTGATCCCAACCCGAGTCTCACCTTCCGACACCATTGAAACGGTGGCGCGCCAACATTACGAAAATGAGATAAACTGTCTATCAGATTTTGATGAACACTTAAAAAATCCCAAAAATGAGTTTGCTAATATCCCAACAGGAGATCCCAGGATGAGAATGCCCTTAGATATTGAAAAAGAGATGCTGAATCGCTTTCCTGATTACGTGAAGAAATATGGAATTCATTGATTTAAAAACACAACAATTACCTCTTCGAAAGGACATCGAGGAACGGCTTAAGAAAGTCCTGAACCATGGGAAATATATCATGGGACCCGAGGTCAAAGAGCTGGAAACCAGATTGGCCACCTATGTTGGGACACCTCACTGCATTGGCGTTTCAAGTGGAACAGATGCACTCCTTTTGGCTCTCTTGGCGTTGGATATTCAACCCGGAGATGAAGTCATAACCCCTCCTTTTTCTTTTGTGGCAGCGGCTGAGATGATCAGCCTCATTAATGCTGTTCCTGTTTTTGTGGACATAAAGGAAGACTCGTATAATTTGGACCCAAACAAATTGACCAAGAAAATCACAAAGAAGACAAAGGCCATTCTTTCTGTCGATCTTTATGGACAATGTGCCGACTACGAAACCATTAACAAAGCGGCTGCTGAGCACAACATCCCTGTTATTGAAGACGCAGCCCAAAGCTTCGGGGCCACCCAAAATGGCAAAAAATCAGGTGGTCTTACCCACATTGGGTCTACGAGCTTTTTCCCTTCAAAACCACTTGGTTGTTATGGGGATGGAGGGGCCTGTTTTACAGGGGATCAGGAGTTGGCAAACAAAATGGAGAAAATACGTGTTCATGGCCAAGAGGGACGGTACAATCACACTTGGGTTGGCATCAATGGACGGCTTGATACCTTACAAGCCGCTGTTCTCCTCTCAAAATTGGATATCTTTGATGATGAAGTTAAAAAACGAAGTGAGATTGGAGCCATCTATTCACGTGAATTGAAAGATTATGTGATTGTTCCCCAAATAACACCTGGCAACACACACATTTATGCACAATACAGCATTCAAGTCCCAGATCGTTCTTCCTTTATTCAAAATTTAAAGAAAATGAACATTCCCACAGCGGTTCATTACCCTTCCCCTTTGCATCTCCAACGGGCCTTTGCTTATCTCGGCAACAAAAAAGGGGATTATCCGGTGAGCGAAAGAGTGGCGGAGAAGATCGTCAGTCTTCCCATGCATCCGTATCTCTCAGCGGAGGATCAGAACGCTGTCATTAACGCGGTTAAAAAAGCACTCTCATGATAAAAATTGCATCCATCGTAGGCGCCCGTCCCCAATTTATCAAGCTTGCCCCTGTGTTGCGTCAAATTAATAAACGCAAAGGTTTTAAAGAAATCGTCATCCACACCGGTCAACATTACGATGACAACATGTCAAAAATATTCTTTCGTGAGTTGGGGATGGCCATTCCTCGTATCAATTTGGGTGTGGGATCTGGTACCCAAGGGGAACAAACTGGGTTTATGCTCATGAAGATAGAACAAGCCTTATTAAGAAACAAACCTTCTTGCGTTATTGTCTATGGCGATACCAATACAACCATTGCCGGCGCATTGGCTGCAGCGAAGCTCCACATTCCTGTCCTCCATGTTGAAGCGGGCCTGCGCTCGTTTAACCGGAGAATGCCAGAAGAGCTAAACCGGATTGCCACCGATCATCTTTCTGATATTTTGTTTGCTCCAACTCAAACAGCTGTTCGCAACCTTCGAAAGGAAGGCTTTACTGATAAGAAAATAAAATGGGTAGGAGACGTTATGTTTGATTCTGCCCTCTATTATGGGAACAAGGCATCAAAAATGAATCGGATTCTAAAAAACTTAAAATTGTCTCCCAAAAATTACATTTTGACAACCATCCATCGCGCTGAGAACACAAATCACCCGGAAAGATTAAGGTCTCTTCTTAGCGGCTTATCTCTTATTTCCAAACATATTCCCGTTGTCATGCCCATTCATCCACGAACAAAGCAAAAGATGGAAAGCCTAAAAATAAACAAAGGGTCGTTGGCTCAAATCCAAATGATCCCTCCTGTCGGTTATCTGGATATGTTGATGCTAACCAGAAATGCCCGTCTCATCGGCACCGATTCTGGTGGCCTTCAGAAGGAATCATATTTCTGTGGAGTTCCCGCCGCGGTTTTAAGAGATGAAACAGAATGGGTTGAGTTGGTTGAGATGGGATGGAACCGAATCGTTCCCCCCACATCCGCACTGATGGTTCAGTCAGGAATTGAAAAAGCCCTAAAGATAAATCCCAAAAGATTGGGCAAGAGGAAGGGACCTTTTGGGGATGGAAAGGCCGCCCATAAAATTGTCTCAGCCATTGCCGGAATGATATAGAGCAAGAATCAAAGAAAGGTTGATTCCAATTTCTGAGTCAAATGTGAAAGGTTGAATTGGGAATAATCAACCTTTTCAGCGTGAGGTGATATAAAATCTTTTTTCATCAACAAAAGCTGTTCTTTTATTGAATCTGTATCATAAGAAGCCACAAACTGATTGTTCTCCTTTAGAAGTCCTGCCAATTCCCCCCCATTTGAAATGAGGAAAATTCTTTTCTTAATTGCCATGTAATCGAATATTTTTGTTCCAAAGGCATGAGGATCTTTCGGTGCATTGATCGACAAACAATAGGCATGCTGCTGAAGAATTATTGATAGCTCTGCAGGTGAAACAAACCCGTGAAAATTAAACACCTTTGAGAAAATATCGAAGTATGGCGAGTCACCAAAGAGATCGATGGAGACATCGCTATATATATTGATTCGAAGATTCTTTCGAAAAAAGTCATCGTTTAGCTGATCAATGGCTTCGGCCAGCCGTTCCAAGGCTTTTCCCCGATGCTCAAGCGACTGGCCAATAATCCCAGCGTAGATCAAGTTAAATTCGCGCGGCAAAGCCTCTGGACTTTTTCCATTGACGTAGTCATCCGGATCAAAACCATTATGAATGGTCATCACCTTGGCCTTATACTGAGGATACTCCTTCACCAGATTTGCTTCCATATCCCGGGTTACCGTAATCACCTTATCAGCCTGTTCCATAACGGCAGCCTCCATTTCCAGCGACCTCTTTTTCAAAGAAAGACTCTTAATCGCTGAGGGATAAGCAAAAAATCGGCTGCTGTTCCAAGGGTCACGATAATCCTGAATCACATTAATTGACGGATTTTCTTTTTTCAATATGGTTCCCATGTAATTAACAGAATGAGGAGGGCCGGTAAAAATAACATTTCGGATTCCTTCTTTTTGAATCAATTGATGACATAAAGGAATGGCTCTTTTTTCCCAGCCATCGGCAACATCAAGGCACTTTCTCCGAAAAAGTTTTCTATAAAGAAACCAGAATAGACGAAGAGAAAACGACCACGCATCAACTTTCAAAAAACAAGGTGGGATTTCTGGTTTTAACCGATGGACATGGATTTGAGGAAGGTCAACGTCGTTGGACCAGTTTAACTTATCGATACAAGAATATTCAATCGTGACAACATGGGATTCGATGCCTTTGTTAGCAAGAAATTTGGAGAATTTGGCCCATCGTCTTGAGCCCACCCCTCCCACCGGAGGGAATCTATAAACGACGATGAGGACTTTCTTATTCACGCAATCTTACGTTCTACTGATCCACGCCCATGGGGCCGTAGTAACTGCAGTTTTTGCAAGCGGTTGGCCATTTGTTTTCCTTGATGATATCCGAAAGCATTTTCTGCCATTTCTTTCCGGTCAGAATTTCACCCAGGCTTTCTTCTTTTAGATTTCCGACAACCATATCATCATACTCTGTTTCGTAATAACGGCATGAGCATACCCGAACATCTCCACGGGGCAACACGGAAAGATTCCATATCATTCGGGTACAAGGGATGAGGGGTTTCTCTGTTGTGACGGGCTTAACAAACATTAAGCCGGTCAATTTATCATCGGTAATCTGATCACACCAGCTGTCCATGGACAAATGATACTCCTTGTCCATTTTTATCTCGATTAACTTCTCTTCGATATAAGGAAGGAGTTGTTTGTATCCCTCGTCTTTGACCACATCCTCAAAATGTCGGTCCACACGAAGGATCACGAAAATCTCAATGGGGCTTTTGGTTTCCTTTTTGTATTCGAGCATATTCTTAATGCCAGCCAGAATATTCTCATATTGATTGGTTTGATAAACCCGCTTATAGGCTTCATCATCAAATCCCGGAGAGCTAATCTGCATCCAATCCACATTGGCGTCGATAATTTTTTTGTAGTTATCAAATCGGTTCAACAAAATGGCGTTTGTCGCAAAACCGACCTTCTTTATCTTCTCCGTCCCTTTGGCGTAACCAATTTTTTCAAAAAGGTGAGGATCCACCAACACCTCTCCAGTGAGGGGTGTCAAATTGATGGCTTGCCCTCCAAGTGAGGTGTAATCATCAATGGCTTTCTTAAACACATCAAATTTCATGATCTCTTTGGGGGTATCGACATAGGTGTAAGCGCAAAATGTGCATTTGGCGTTGCAGATACTGGTTAAGGAAAAGCACAATTCAGGAGGGACATGGGGTTTCAGTTTGTTTTTTTCGAGGCGTTTTCGAACGATCCACTCATGTAATTTGATCTTTTGGCTCTTGGGGAGGGCTGACTTTATTGCTTTTTTGATAGCCAAATAGGATTTATCGAGAATGGCAGACATGGATCCTCCGGAAATTATGATTTTTTTCGAAATATGGCTGGTGGTTGATAGCTGGTAGTTGGTAGAGGAATAATTTTGCCGGCTATTTGGCCCAATAAAACCTTTCCTCTGTTTCTACCAACTATCAACCACCAGATACCAGCAAAATTTTGACTTGGCAAAATTTCTGCCCCCAACGGGAATCGAACCCGTGATTCTGCCTTGAAAGGGCAGTGACTTAACCTCTTGTCCATGGGGGCAAATCCGCCTTCGGTGGATCGAGCTCGAGCTCGACGAAATTCGAGGAGTTGTCTTTAAACACCAGCTTACCGCTCAACTTACGCCGAGTGCGATCAAATCTTCTGAGCCCGGTGAGAATCGAACTCACGACCCTACGATTAAAAGTCGTATGCTCTACCAGCTGAGCTACGGGCTCATCCTGGAACCGTTCTGATTGGTTGGTACGGAGGCAAAATAGGCCAAAAGTCATGAGCCTTCCGCATTCTGGGATCAGCAATCAGAGGTGGTTCTTACCAGGTGGTTTACGGAGTATATCAAAAAAAATCAACCTTGGAGCAGAGGCTCAATAGCAGGAACAATGTCGGGATGATCCTGTAACAAGGAAATGAGGTTGTTCTGAGCGGTATCACGGTCCGATTTGGAGCTTACCGTTTTGATCATATGGACATAGATTTCACCTGCTCTGACAAAATTCTTGTTCTTTTTGTGCAGGTTGGCCAAGATATTTTCCAAAAGGGGTGGGCAATCAGAATGCATGATGGCTTCATCTAAGACCCTTATCAACTTTTGATCCTCTCCTTCATTTCGATACAAAATGGCAGCAATATAAAGCCGATAGCGATGATAGGAAGGATCCAGCGCAATGGCCTCTTTAAGAAAATCCAAGGCCTCTCCTGGTCTCTTTACATTAAAACCCAAGGATCCCCCCACTTCCAGGGCGGATCCATTGAAAAAGGGATCCAACCGAAGTATCCTCCGGCCCAATTCATACAACCGGAGGAATGATTGCGTTTTGGGTATGTTCTCATATGAAGTAGGGGAGTCTTGGTGGTGATGACCGTGATGAGAATGATCATCGGCACAATAAGGCTCCTTATGAATAGGATGGCCAGGGGGATAATAATTCCGGTAATCTCCGTAATATTGGAGGAGCTGAACATAGGCCAAATCCGCTGCCGCCCGATGGGTTCCTTGGGTAAGAAATGCAATATCCTGACTGAAGTATTCTGTTACAACCAGGGTATTAAGGGGAGGATATTTCCATGCAAATAAGGCATTGACCTTGTTCTTTGAGATGAGAATAATCGCCAAAGAAAATATGAGGGCAACATAAAGCCAGGTTTTTCTACCCATGGTCAAAAATCCTTAAAATTCCTTGCGTGAAAACAAAACAGAACTGAGGGAAATAAAGAAAGCAACATACCCCAGTGCGTAAAGCCAAGCCCATCCAATAAATTGAAATCCGGGAAATTCGGGAAAGCCAAAGGAATCCCGAAAATTAAAATATTGGAAGTTAGGAAAAACAACAGCCAGAAGATGCGCCACCTTTGCCATCACACCGGTAAAACTTTTTTCTATCAAAAAAGCCAATTCGGTACCGAAATGTCCCGCAACCCAAAATCCTCCGGTAAAAATTAAAGCTGATACCGAAGAGGTGGCAAAAAGAGAAAAGAAAAGGGCAATCGCTGTTGTCATGATCATCTTCCCTATCGACATAAAAACCAGGGTCGGATAAACAGCCCAAAAATCCACGGTATCAAGAAATATTCTAAATTCCAATGGAATATAGGTCATGGTCCCAATATGCAACAGAGCCATAATCAACATGGTCATCATCACCGCGGTAATCAAACCAATAAACCGACCTATGATATAAGTGGAACGTTGAATGGGCCGGGTCAGAATCAAATAGACTGTTTTTGACTCAATTTCTTGAAGAACCAGGGTTACCGCTCCAAAAACAGCAGTGACCAGACCAAAAATCTCAATGGAGAAAAGGCCAATATCAAAGATTACCCGCACCCGATGACTGGGCGCCAGGGTCCCGATAAGGATGGACGTCAACAGGATCATGGCTCCAAAAAAGAGAATAATCAGATAAAGCCGGTTCCGAATTTGTTCAATTATGGTGTAACGTGCAATTGAGAGAATCGCTTTCATTGTTGTTGTCCTTACGTCACAAACTGGGTGGCATTGGATTCAAGCACATCAATAAAAAGAGTTTCAAGATGACCCTTTTTTGATTTCCATTCTTTTTGATCCAACAATTTCACAAGCCGCCCTTCTACCAGAATCCCAACACGATGAGCCAGTCGTTCCAATTCCGAAATACTATGAGAGGAGAAGAAGATGGTCTTTCCTTGTTTGTTGAGTTCGACCATCAGCTCACGAATCTGTCGAATGCCCAAGGGATCAAGACCGGTAACCGGCTCATCCAGGATTAAAATCTCTGGATCATGAATGAGCGCTTGGGCCAAACCAATTCGCTGGAGCATTCCTTTGGAGAATTCCCGCATGGTTTTTCCCTTGGCGTGGGTCATCTTGACCAAATGGAGGACCTCATCAATGCGGGGACGGATTTTCTTGGGATCCATCCGTGAGAGCGAGGCATACAAGGTGAGCACTTCTTCCGATGTTAAGTTCCGATAAAAATAGGGAACCTCAGGTAAGTAACCAATACGAAGCTGTGCAAAGGGATGGGGAACCTTAAAATCATAGATTTTCACATCGCCCCGGGTAGGGAAAAGGAGACCCAGCATGAGCTTGATGGTTGTTGTCTTCCCTGACCCGTTTAAGCCAAGCAGCCCAAAAACCTCACCCTTTTTCATCTCCAGGCTGACATCTTCAATCCCCCTGGTCTTCTTCGATCGACCAAGATGCGATCGGACGTAGGTTTTGGTCAGATTGTTAATAGTTAAGATTGTTTCAGGCACAATTCAATTATTTTAGATTTGTACGTACTTAACATCAAGAATTGAGGCATTTGTTCGAATGGCCTCAAGGACATTATCCGGGACCTTGGTGTCCACCGTCAAAATTGAAACGGCTTCCCCCCCCGTTGTTCGTCGCCCCACATCAAATCGGGCAATATTGATATTGGCAGCACCCAGAATTGTTCCGAGAAATCCCACAACGCCTGGCCGGTCAATATTGGTCAGCACAATCATGTTTCCTTCAGGAACAATATCAATCACCAAATCATCAATCAAAACCAGATGGGGTTGATCAGAGTTGAAGATGGTTCCAGCCACCCGACGACGTGTTTTGGCCGTGGTCACTTCAACGGTCAACAAACCCGTAAATTCTTTGGCTTCTGGATCAGCAACCTCATTGACTTCAACCCCGAAACTCTTGGCTTTTGAAAGGGCATTGACGGCCGAGATATCAGACGTCTTGGATGAGAGAATTCCTGAAACCGCTTCCGCAGTCAAAGGCGAGAGATTGTGCCGACTCAAAGTTCCGGCTCCGGTCAATTCAATTTTTTTAATGGGTCCATCAATGAGCGGACCAACAAACCGTCCCAGACGAGCGGCCAACACCAAATAAGGTTTCAATTCCGGAGGAAAACTAACAGCGAGATTAAGGGCGTTACGAGCCACACCACTTTCAAAATAATCAATCACCGCTTCCGAGAGTTGAACCGCCACTTTGGACTGGGCCTCTTCTGTTGAGGCTCCAAGATGAGGTGTGGCAATAACATTGGGATGTTTAACCAGATCAAGATTCTTTGTTGGTTCTTGCTCATAAACATCCAAGGCCGCTCCCTTAACTTGACCCGAGTTGAGCGCCTCTAAGAGATCAGCCTCTTTAATAACGCCACCCCGTGCACAATTGACAATGCGCACACCTGGTTTCATTTTGGACATGGCCTCTGCATTAATCATATTTCGCGTGGCATCGGTGAGCGGAACATGGACAGAAATAAAATCTGCATTTTTGATAACTTCATCCGTTGAAACCAGTTTGATACCGGCCAACCGGCACCATTCTGGATCGGCCATGGGATCATGACTCATGACGTCCATTCCCAACCCAATGGCTCTGGTGGCGACTTCTCTTCCAACGCGTCCGAGACCAACAAGGCCTAAGGTTTTTCCAACCAATTCTGTCCCCATAAACTTCTTACGGTCCCATCTTCCCAACTTCATTGTGGCATCGGCCTGTGAAACATTATGAGCCAAGGCCATAATAAGGCTGACCGTGTGTTCTGCCGCACTGACGGTATTGCCGCCAGGAACATTCATCACAATCACACCTTTCTTGGAGGCAGCAGCCAAATCAATATTGTCCACACCCACTCCAGCGCGACCCACCAATTTCAAATTCTTTCCCGTTTCCAAAACGGTTGGCGTCACTTTTGTTTCAGACCGCACCAAGAGAACATCCGTGGAACCAACTTCCTTTAACAATTCATCCGGTTTCATTCCGGTCTTAATTTTAACATCGAACTTTGGATTCTCCATCAAGGGAGATAATCCCTCTTTCTCTATTGGATCTGAAACTAATACTTTAACCATTTTTTTCTGGCCTCCTCAGCTTTATAATAATATTCAAAAAGGAATTCAGTTGTGTCGCGGTAGAGATGCAGCTTTCCGATTGTTTGTTGAAGATCGCGGTGGCGTTGGCTGTAGCGCCAACTTAAATACCTCATCTACTGTCTCAACAGATTTTAATTTTAAATTTTTTCGAACCGTTTCGGGAATATCTGGCAAATCTTTCATGTTGGCCTTGGGGTAAAGAATCTCTTTTATTCCGTTATGAAAAGCCGCCAATACCTTTTCTTTGAGTCCACCCACCCCCAACACGCGTCCCCGCAACGTAATTTCTCCGGTCATGGCCAAATCCTTTCGAACAGGCAGACCCGTCAACGTTGAAACGATGGCGGTGGCCAAAGCAATTCCGGCCGAAGGCCCATCCTTGGGCACAGCACCCTCTGGAACGTGCACATGCAAATCGCTTTTCTGGAAAGGTGTTTTTTGAATATTGAACCGACCCGCCTTTGACTTGACCAGAGAAAACGCTGTTTGCGCTGACTCTTGCATCACACTCCCCAACTTCCCCGTTAAGAGAACTTTTCCATTGCCAGGCATATTTGTGACTTCAATGGTCAAAGTTTCTCCTCCGTGTTCGGTCCAGGCAAGTCCGGTAGCCACCCCTATGGCATTGGGGGACTCTTTCTCGCGAATGTACTCGGGTGGCCCCAAATAGGTCGATAAATCTTTCAATCGAATCGTATTGGATTTGGGTTTTTTCTTGCTCTTCTTTTGCTTGACCCATTCAACAGCCACTTTTCGGCATATCTTCGCAATTTTTCTCTGCATTTCCCGCACGCCAGCTTCTTGGGTATAGGTATGGATAATTTTTCGAAGAGTTTCATCTTCGATTTTGAGAACATTTTTTGGAAGACCGTGTTCCTTTGCCTCCTTATGCAAAATAAACTGCTGGGCAATGGAGACTTTTTCATCGGTGGTATAGGCCGAGAAACGAAGTATTTCCAATCGATCCAACAAGGTTCTTGGTATATCGTAAAGGGAATTTCCGGTGGCAATGAATATAATTTGAGACAAATCGAATCCCACATCGATAAAATGGTCTATAAAAGCTTTGTTTTGTTCCGGATCCAACACCTCAAGAAGCGCGCTGGAAGGATCCCCCCTCCAATCCGAGCCCATTTTGTCAATTTCATCTAAGAGGATAACGGGATTCTTGGTTCCCCCCCTTCGAAGAGCTTGAATGAGGCGCCCCGGCATCGAACCAATATAGGTCCGTCTGTGACCCCGGATTTCGGCCTCATCTCGAACTCCGCCTAATGAGATCCGAATAAATTTTCTTCCCAAAGCCCGGGCCATGGATTTCACCAAAGATGTCTTCCCGGTCCCAGGGGGTCCGATAAAACAAAGGATCGGGCCCTTAATGATTTTTGTTAATTTAAGAACCGCCAAATACTCCAAAATTCGTTCTTTTGGTTTTTCCAATCCAAAATGATCTTCCTCCAAAATTCTTTTGGCCTCTTCAACATTAATATGATCCTGGGTTGTCACAGACCAAGGAAGCGCCAGAAGCCATTCAAGATAGGTTCGAACAACCGTGGCCTCTGGAGAATAGGGCATCATTTTCTCAAGACGGGATATTTCTTTTAACGCCGTGGCCTCAACGTCTTGAGGCATCTTGAGATTTTTGACTTTTCCCCGAAAATCATCCACTTCTTGGCCCAAGTCATCTTTTTTCTTTAATTCCTTTTGAATGGCCCGCATTTGTTCGTTGAGATAGTACTCTCTCTGATTCTTTTCAATTTGACGATGAACACGGCTTTGAATTTTTCGTTCCAGCTGGAGAATCTCAATTTCCGAATCGAGTATTTCGATGAGACGGTTTATCCGTTTTTCGATATCAACCAACTCCAGCAAATCCTGTTTTTCTTCCAGATCGATAAAAAGGGAGTCAGCCAAGTGGTCAACGAGCTCTCCCAACGATGTAAGAGTCCGAACATGTGAGATGATCTCAGCCGGAATGCGACCCGCTCGCTTGGCATAATCTTCAAATCGTCTTAAAACAATCCTGCGCATGGCTTCCCATTCAAAAGGTTTGCCCGACTGTGGAGATGTTTCATCAATGGGAAGCACATCCCCCACAAGAGACCCCTGTTGAACAGACAGATCCAATAATTTGGCTCTTTGTCGACCAATGACCCGAATTCGTATAAATCCATCGGCAAGCCCATTTGAGGACATGATTTCGGCCAAGGTACCAAACTCAAACAAATCTTTTCTGGTGGGATCTTCCACTTTCATGTTGCGTTGGGCCACAACAAAAATCTGACGGCTCTTCGTTAAGGCATGGTTCACCGCCTGAACGGATCGTGGCCGCCCCACCACCAAAGGAACGCTTAGTTTTGGAAAAACCACGCGATCCCTTATGGGAAGAATAGGAACTGATACTGTTGTTTCTGATTGTTTTCGATTCATTTTTTTTAATACTGGAGAAGAAGGTTTGGAAGAAATCTTATGCGGATTTCTTTTCCGCTTGTCCGTAAACTCGAATGGGAAGTTTTTCTTTACGGACAACGGTATCATCAATAATGACCTTTTTTAAACTTTTCTGCTCAGGTAATTCGTACATCAAATCCATGGTTAAATCTTCAATAATCGCCCGCAATCCTCTCGCACCCGAACCCCGTGAAAGGGCCAGGGAGGCAATTTCTTTCAAGGCCGAATCGGTTAAGTCCAATTCAACCCCTTCGAGCTTAAACATTTTCTGAAATTGTTTGACCAACGCATTTTTGGGACGGGTCAGAATATCCACCAATGTCCCCTGCCGGAGAGAATCCAAGGTCGTAACAACGGGAAGCCGTCCCACCAATTCAGGGATGAGCCCATACGACATCAAATCTTCCGGTTGAACAAATTTAATGAACTCGGCGTACTCTTCTTGTCGAGAAGGTTTGATATCGGCTCCAAAACCCAATCCTTGTTTTCCCATGCGACTCTGAATAATTTGAGACATCCCCTCAAACGCCCCTCCACAAATAAACAGAATGTGGGTGGTGTTCACTTGAATGTATTCCTGCTGAGGGTGCTTCCGGCCCCCTTGCGGAGGAACAGAGGCCACGGTTCCTTCCAAAATCTTTAATAGAGCCTGCTGCACCCCTTCCCCTGAGACATCCCGGGTAATGGAGGGAGAATCGGATTTTCGAGAAATCTTATCGAGCTCATCAATATAGACAATCCCCCGTTCGGCCCGCTTCACATCATAGGCCGCTGACTGGAGAAGCCGAAGGACCACGTTTTCAACATCCTCTCCGACATATCCGGCCTCGGTCAACACAGTGGCATCAGCTATGGCAAATGGGACATGAAGCAACCGGGCCAATGTCTGGGCCAACAACGTTTTCCCGGTTCCCGTGGGCCCAACCAGGAGAATATTGGATTTGCTGAGTTCCACATCCTGTTTGTTGTTGTTCCGATTCGATCGTTCAGAGACTTCAACACGGCGGTAATGGTTGTAAACAGCCACAGCAAGAGCCTTTTTCGCCTTTTCTTGGCCAATAACATATTCATCAAGGGCAGCTTTGATCTGGGCGGGTTTGGGCAGGGTCCGGATGGAATGCCGCTGCTCCTCCTCTGTGATTTTCTGGAGGAGGGCATAGGAATTGCGAATACATTCCTCACAGACATAGGTCCCCTGTCCACCGATGAGCTTTAATCCATCGGTTTTTCCTTTGGTACAGAAGACACACTGTGGGGAATCGCTTAAGCCGAAGCCTGAGTCCATGGTATTAATCTACCCTCACTTTTTCAAAATTTCACGTATTTTTCGAGGATTAATGACCTCATCTATTATCCCATATTCCAGGGCCTCTTCTGAGGACATATAATAATTTCTCTCCATATCCGACTGAACCTTATCCAGTTTCTTGCCGGTATGCTTGGCCATGATCTCGCTGAGCCGTTCCTTGGTCTTGATCAACTCTTTTGTCTCAATTTTGATATCGGTGGCTTGGCCTGAGAGCCCTCCCCCAGCCAAAAGAGGCTGATGGATCATAATACGGGAGTTGGGGAGACAATAACGGTGGCCTTTGGAACCGGCGGTGAGCAAAACAGCGCCAAAGCTCATCGCCATCCCCATACAAATGGTGGTAATAGGCGACCGGATGTATTGCATGGTGTCGTAAACCGCCAATCCTGCCGTCACCATCCCTCCAGGGGAGTTGATATAAAGGTTAATTTCTTTCTCGGGATCCTCTGCTTCAAGATAGAGCAGCTGAGCGATGATGAGATTGGCCGAGTCGGTCGTTACCGCTCCGCCAAATCCTCCAACAAATATGATCCGATCTTTCAGAAGCCGCGAATAAATATCGTATCCGACTACAGCACCCTGATTCCACCTTTCAATAATCGAGGGTATGATCATTTCGATCCTCCAGTTATGACTTTGATTTTGGCATGGCTGATGAGCCAATCGAAAATTTTTCCGTCCTTCATTTCTGAACGTATTTGGTCGCGATAGGTTCCATTGAGAAGCTTTTCCATTGATTCCCGTTCGGCTGGTTGAGATTGGGCCACCACCTCATCAATCCGATTCTTCAAATCCGCATCGGTGACCTCCAGCTTTTCATGGGAGGCTATCTGGTTCAACACATAGGCCAACCGAACTTCCCGTTCCGCCTGTTGAGCCATTTGGGGTTTGATCCCATCGAGAATCTTATCTTGTTCCGCCTTTTTATACCCCTGCTGATTCAATCGATAACGTTGCCGATCAACAAGGCGCTCTGATTGACTTTGGATCAAACTTTTGGGCACCGAAAACTTGTTCTCTTCGAGAAGTTTGTCAATAAGCTGCCCTTCTAATTGTTTTCTATTGGCTTGCTCCGCCTCTTTCTCCATATTCCCTTTGATTCGGGATCGCAACTGCTCAAAGCTTTCCAACCCCAAATCCTTGGCAAAATCGTCATCCAGTTTTGGAACCTTTTTCTCTTTTATGGCATTGATCGTAACATTGAATTTGGCCTTTTTACCCGCCAGATGTTTGGCCGGTGACTCTTCCGGAAAGGTCACCTCAACTTCGCGTGTTTCACCGGTTTTGGCGCCAATCAAGCCTTCGGCCAACCCAGCGATGGCTTGCGGGGCGGACAAATCAATCAAAAAATTCTCAGCCTTTGTCCCTTCAATGGGTTTGCCATCGATAAATCCCTCATAATTGATATTGGCCAAATGGGTAAGGGCCAATGTTTCCTCTTTGGATTCAATCAGCTTGGCATTGGCATTGGCGATCTCATCCAATTTCTTTTGGACATCCTCTTCCGTTGTACTTGTTTTCTCCTGTGTTACTTTTAGGCCTTTGTACGAATTCAATTTAAAGGTAGGGGCGATTTCAACCTGAAATTCAAAATGAAACGGTTTTTCCGGGTCAAACTTCAGATTGAGAATGACAGGCGTTTGAATGGCCTGGATGTTTTTTTGCTGGAGGGCCTCTGCCACTCCTTCTCGGAGAAGATTGTCCTCTGCACGGGCAAAAGCGTTTTCTTTAAAATTCTTTCTCACCAATTCCAACGGTGTTTTTCCGGGACGAAATCCAGGCAATTTGGCCTGATTCTGCACAGTTAAGAAGGCCTTTTCAATTTGCTCTTTAACTCTGGCCTGCGGCATTTCCACTGTAACCGTTTGAATGCAGTCTTTCTCGTCTCCCAATTTTACTTTGATGTTGTCTTTTAAACCCATGATCATAATGTCCGTCTCACTTTAATGTTTTTACGTCAGAAAACAATTTTCCAATTCCCCAATCGAGCTCGAGCTCGAGTTCGAGCTCGAATTCGCCGAAGGCGAATTGTAGGCAGGATGGGAGTTGAACCCACAAGCCCTTGCGGGCACAAGGTCCTAAGCCTTGCGCGTCTGCCAGTTCCGCCACCTGCCTACGTCCGCCGAAGGCGGACTACGGCAGGCAAGCCTGCCTCCTGTCATGAAAACAAAAGGAAAGCCTCACCTGCCTGGAATTTTGGCCGAAGGTCAAAATTCCCTTCGATTTTCGTTTTTCGATCTAAAGAAATCCGTCTTGCGTTTTTGGAATTCGCAGACCGAAAACCGAAAATTGAGGGAAAAATTTTCCAAAGGAAAATTTTTTCGCGCCCGGCAGGACTCGAACCTGCGACCTGCTGGTTCGAAGCCAGACGCTCTTCCAGCTGAGCTACGGGCGCAACATGTCACTTCATATTGGGGATTGACCAATCTCTGAAGAGGGGGTATTTTACATTTTTTTCGATCAACTCAGTTGAAATTCGACTTCCAATTCAATACCAATTCCGCTTTTTATCATTTTGTTGCATCCTGGATTTGATTCGCCATTTTAATCCCAGGGTCCCCTTATCATCCCCCCTTATATAGCAGTTTATCTTTTTGCATTGAATTTTATATGCAAATTCTTATACGCATGCATTACAAGAAACACGAACGAAATTGCGTCAAAGATTGATTAGTATTTTGTTAATCCTGGTTGATGTGGCAGTGTGAACCAAAAACGGCTGCCCTTACCAACACCTCCTGAATCAACGCCAATCTCCCCCCCATGGGCTTCAATCCACATCCGAGCAATCGTTAAACCGATTCCTGTTCCTTTTGATCGGTTTCTTCCGCGCCCCTGAAAGAAACGATCGAAGATATAAGGTTTTTCATCAGGCCCAATACCCATACCCGAATCCTGTACCTCAACACGGACTCTCCCATTATCATTGTTGCACCTAACAGCCACTTTCCCTTTGTCCGTAAATTTAACAGCATTCGAGATGAGATTTGAAACAACCTGCGCAATTCGCTTTTCATCACAGAGGACTATCACAGGATCACCTATTTGAAATTCAATGGAGATTCCCTTTGCCTTTACGAGAGCGTTATTTGAGTTACAAATTTCCTGAACAAGCCCTGCAATATCCACCTTATTAATATTTAATGATCGGCTTTCTTGGTTATTCCCAAAAATTTGTATCAGGTCATCAATAAACATCTTTAACCTTATCGAGTTTCTCTCAATCATTTCAAAGTAAGAGGTATCTTTGGGATTGATTTGAGTCTTAATCCGGTCATCCAACATATCAAGCGCACTTTCAATGGCTACCAATGGGCTCTTAAGCTCATGAGTGAGTCCTGCCAGGGTGTTTTCCCGAAACATATTACCCCGTTGAACCACCAATGCGTATAAGAAAGGTCCAAGGGAAAGGACTCCCGCGATGATAAAAATCTCAAACAGAATAAGAAGTGGCCAAGATCCGAGCGTCTCGGCAAGGTTTGCATGGATGAATATTGGAATGGGAATGATAAGCGCAATCAAGAGAAAGTAAATAAATAAAAGAAATCCAGTTTTTTTAAGGAGTACCCCAATATCCATTGCCTGATATTTAATAATCGCCCAAGAAACGAGAACAGGATAAAGAAAAACCAGGAATTGACCAAAAGGATAAATATCAACATTGTAATCATAAAAGAAATTTGTAGAACCGCCGATCACACCACAAGCAATGCCAATAGCAATCCATCTATATTTCTTCTGCTCTGTGACAGAAACGGTCTTAATTGAACGAAACAGACGAAGGCAAGAATATCCCATGCAAAGAAAAAAGTGGATTGTAAAGACATGATAAGCAGGACCGAGGATATCCCAAAATCGAAAAGGGCCTCGAGGAACAAGATCCGGCACGAACCACTCGATTCGGATCCATAAAACACACATTAGAATAGTACTAATACCAAAACAGACAAATAAAAAAGTGCGGATAATCGGTTTCCGCGTGAACACAGAAACAAACCAGACAAATGTTGTCGGAATCCAAACCCCACCCGTATAAAACACCTGATTCCACATGAGGGAGATACGCTCATTGGGAGACAGAATAGCCATTCCTAAACCACCACCCCAAATTGCAACGCTCAAACTGGTCAATGCCCAGATTCGATTCTCTTTTAAGTTTGGATTTCCTAGAAATACGGCTATGGCGAGGAGAAGACTTAAAATCCCCGTTCCAATGGACGCCAATCCAAAAGCCAATTCCGGAATATTTGAGAATGTCATAAAGCTGATTTTCTCACAAATCACTCAATTCCTGAAGTTATAATTACTGAATTTAATGCAGAAGAAGGCAAATAACCAGAAGATCTACCTTATATGTTCGATGGATTCATTAAAGGAAAGAAACGCGTACGAAAAGGAAGTGGGATTGGCCCTCGCCGTCTCAAAAACCTGGATCGAGGCCCACGGCGGAGAAATCGGTGTCGAGTCCGAAGGCGAAGGAAAGGGGAGCTGGTTCTGGTTTACGCTTCCCAAGTGATGTTTTTCTAATTCAACGCTTTCCCTTCCTAACACATAAACCAAAAATCTTCAAAAAAGAGACATTGAGAACATCTTCTCAAATAACATCAAGGCTATCATCATTGATGTCTTCGCCCATGCGCAATCATTCGATAATAAAATTTTTAATCGTGTGTTAGAGAAAAAACTCATTCAGCCCTTCTTCATCAAATCTTCGGGGTTCATTCCCCTCGTTTTTAAATAGTATTCTGCCATCTCTTTAGTAATTTCTTTATTTGACCTCATTAGATTCCAGGCAATCTCATCGACCAACTCCTGATTAACATCTTTGACCTCCCCTGAATCGACCGATTTAAAAACTATATCTGGTATTTTTCCACTCTTTGCATATTCTGCCCAAATTAAATTTACTGGAAGTGTGTTTGCACTTTTTGTATCTCTGTGAGCCGTAAAAGGAATGATCGGTATGCTTTTCAGGCCTGGATTTTCACGTATAGCCCCATAAATTTTATCACCCGTCATCCCTGGAAGTTCGAGATCAAGAATCATTAAATCTACGTGGTTATTTTTCATATATGGGAGAACTTCCATTCCATTTTCAATTGTCTTAACTTCAAACCCCAAACCTTCGAACAAGACAGAGAGCATGTTAGCTGTAAAAGTATTGTCCTCCACTACGAGCATCTTATATTTCATCATCCCATCTCCTTCTTTAAATTTGGCACTAAATTCCCCCTATCTTCCTCAATTGTAGGAATGATATAGATAAATTTGGTGCCCTTACCTTTTCCCTCACTTTCTACCCAAATCTTCCCTCCATGTAAATATACTATCTGTCTCGCAATAGAAAGCCCCAATCCCGAAGCTCCTTGTGTCGAATCTTTTGCTTGCCATCCAAAATTCCATATTCTTTCCAAATCTGCAGGTTCAATACCCTCCCCGTCATCACAGACAACGGTTTCAAATACACCGTCATTTACTTTTCCGGACACATCAATTTTTCCTCCCGGCTTAACATATCTCAAAGCATTATTTAAAAGGTTGTCCAGAACTCGAATCAAATCATAAGAATTCCCCTTTACTATAACTGCCTGGATGGGAAGATTTAAAGAAAATTCCACTGAACTCTGTTTCATTTTGGCTTTTACTTTTGACATTGATTCCCTGCACAAGGACACAACATCAACAGGTTCCATATCGTATTCACCTTTGATTGACCTCAAAATAAGTGTGGATCGATCCCGATTTAGTTGGAATGTTTGGTTTAAACGCGCCATTATATCGGCTGATTGTTTGAGAAGGCCATGAATCTTGTCCTTTGGTGATTTTTCAGACTGAGGAGAGAGCAGAAAATGTAGAAATTGTAGTAAGGATTTTGTGTCGTTATTCATATCATGGGAATATAATGCGGTATTTCGAACTTCGTGTTCCATTCCCATGATATAACGCATAATCTCCTCCCCCATTCGACCAAAAGAATAAATGGCCTTCAAATCTTGTTCATGAAACAACTGATTTCCTTTTTTTCTTCCTAATACCAATACTCCTTTAACAGATCCAGCAAAAAGAAATGGGGCACATATCTCAGCCTCTATTCTTTCCAATGAGGATTCGACGGAAGTGTCCAAATCCCTGCGTTTGGGTGAGACTTTGATTTCCTCTCGGACCACGACATTCTTTCTCCCGGCCATATATCGAATCAAAGGGTCTTGGTCAGTAATCGCTAAGGAATTCCTATTGTACTTTAGATCATTTGCAAGGGAATTCTTCATGCCGATTTGTGCTCTTAGATGCAGTTGGCGTGTTTCCAAATCAAGGAAATAAACAGCGGCCATTCCAACCGGGAAAGTATTAAGGACCGAATCCACAATGTTTCGGGCAAGATCATCGTAAGTATAAGTGGTTTCTCGGATTTTATCCATGCTTTCCTTGGCAAGATCCAAATACTGGTCCACTCTACCAAGCCTAGTCCGATTAATATTTTCTCGCACCCAACGGTAGACCGGTTGATACACTATCGGGAGAATGACAACGATTAGCAGTATGAAGAAAATAGCCAGATAACTTTGAAGGACCGGGAATATGATTGCGGTATAAATCCCGCCGACAAGGAAAGATGTCAAAATATGAACGGTAGTATCTCGGAAAAAAAGTTTAATATCAAACAGCCCGAGCTTAAAAAACATCATGGTATTAATGCCAATGTAGATTGAAACGATGACGTTCGGCCACGGTGGAAAGGGAATGTTGTACCACAATAGAAAATTCGTCGCTCCTCCTCCCCAGCCGATCACTGTGGCAGCCGAAACCCAGGCCAACCCATTACGTATAACGGGCGAGGTTTTTACTTTGAACTCAGAAAAAAGCATTAAAGACGAGGTTATAAGGATGGCAAGCATTATGAGGTAAGGATGGAACAGGGGACCGGGGACTGGCCAAAATTCAAAAATCGAACGTTGCTCGACGCCAGATATGAACCATGGGGTAAAGTTCGATATAAGAAAAATAAAGGACAAAACGTAACAGATCCTGAGAATCCATCGACGGCCTGGAGTTTCTAAATCGAACATAGACAGGAAATGATGGTAATGAAAAACGGGAATGAAAATGGCCCCAACCATTAGAGCTCGCGAGAAGAACAGCGCCGAACCCGGGCGTTGGCATAACTGCCAAACGAAATAGCCATAGCCCCACACCGCAAGGCTGACGCAATAAAGGGCAAATAGCCTATTCTTTTTGCCCTTTGGGTCCTGAAAATAAATGATGGCGCCGCAAACGGTGCTGACAACCCCGTTTACTAACCCGCTTAACGCGAAGTAATTCATTTAGAAACAGTAAGGGCGATAGCTTGATCGGAAAAACAACGGCGGTAGCTGGCGATACAATCAGGATATGCCTGGTTTAGGAGAGTTTGTAATTCCTTTTCGGAAAAAAATCGGAAATATCCTTCCGTTTCTTTGACTAGAATTTTCCCAGCATTACTTAATAGACTTCGAGCTTCCACAACTTCGACCTCACTTGTTGCGTGCTCAACGAAATTTCGGTAAATCTGGGACACGTCTGCATCCTTCTTCAACGTTGTTAAAACGAGTTTCCCACCCGGCTTTAACACGCGAATTAGTTCCCTTAATCCTAATACCGGATTTGTTAAATACGAAATGACCAAGTTTGAACAAATTTTCTCAAATGAATTATCAAGAAACGGTAAAACTTGATTCATGTCCATTGCATGATAGTGAGGAATCATCAGGTTTCTTGACAGAGATAACTCTTTTTTTATTGATATTTGAGCGTTTGAATGCAACCTTCTTGCGTGGGCCAAAGCCTCATTAACAATGTCTCCCCCAACGTAATTAAAAGCCAGCTTTTTTTTGCCGCCCCCCTTTTTAATTTCTTCGGATATTCTCATCATCAACCACAGGCCGAAATTCCCATTTCCACAACCGGCATCAAGAAAATGATCACCACTTTTAATGGGCCCCAATTCTTCATATACGGTGTCCAGAAGGGAACGGTAGTCAGCAATAGAATAAATATAATGAAATCTTCTTAAATAGTCACCCCAAAAATCCTTCTCTTCCTCCTTGGAAAAATTAGAAAGATGTCTAGCCCTTTCTTTTTCTACGCGACCCTGTGTCCCGATTTCGCGTGCCCTTGGTTCGATAACTTTCTGTAAGGGTAAAGACTGATGATTAAGATAACGAGAAGCTGCCGAAACAATGATTTTGAAAGCCCGTTTTGCTTCAGAGGGGTTCTCTTTTAATTTGTGCATTGCAGCTATTTTGTGGATCTCCCTCTTTCCGTCGGGTAGAACTTCAAGCACTTGGGCAGTTTCGCCTACGTCCACCCACGGATCTTTTTCACCAATAAGAAAAACAATAGGGCAAAGAGCTTTAGATACGTCCTTTTTTGTCGTTCCCAAATCATCGAATGATTCCCTAACGCACTCACCCAAGAGCCTATCGAGTTTCACGTCGAAACCAAGAACATTGGTTATGCCCCATGATTTCCCTTTAGCATAAGTCTCAAAAAGATCCACATTTTGGACCCTGCGCAAGGTATATTGCATATTAACAACTCCGACCAAAGAAATGAGAGCTTCTGGGCGAGAATCCTCCCTAACCACCTTGAAGGCCGCACGCGCCGCCATACTTGATGCGACTATTGCAACCTTGGCCTTTGGAGATCTAACCTGAATATAATCCAAAGCGGATAGAATATCTTCCTTCAAGTTGGGCAAAGAATAATCCAAGACTTCTCCTTCGCTTTCTCCAATATGATTTGTTGTGTCAAAACGAATCACATTAAATCCGTTAATCGCCAAATAATAAGCAATCGGAAGGGAGTTGGTTTTTGTCTCGGTATAAGGTGCCGGAATCATCAAAAATGGAGATAATGAATCTGTTGATAAAAGATGGTCATGAAAACCGACAATTCGCTTTCCAGATCTTGATTTGAATTCGATCAGTTCGCTAATGATTTTCGTTTGGAGTCTTCTTTCGTTCATGTGTGTTCTTGAGCGAAGTTTCTCACTGATAAAATGGTTGAGTGGAGGCTGGTGAAATTTTGGTATGTGAACGAATTTTATTCCATGTGCAGTACTTCCGTTCATGGATGCGGTCCACACGACTTTCGCAGAGGGTTGGATCGGAAGGCTAGAGGAAGGAAGGGGAATCCGTATCAGAATTTCGCTGTTTAACGGCAATGACCGATTTGCAAAAATAGTAACACCTTTATTACTTAATTGGGAGGCAAGAGCGGCGGCTTCGTTAACCCCTCCTGCCAATTCGAACTCTACTTGGACAGGTATTTCGATTTTGACTCTGGCGTCCAATCGTCTATCGGTATTCTCGTCGATTAGGCTTTGGCCTAATTCCTTTCTGATCATCTGGTCCTCCATTAGAGGGGAGTTTAGAGGATTTATACTAAACCTTTTACTTCCACATTGCCTTTATTAAACAAATCAAAGCTAATTTTATCGCTTCCCAAGGATGCAAAAGTCCCCATTTTTCCAATCTTGTTCAACCAACCCAACAAATTTCTCATCTGTCGAAAATTTGAACTTAAAATGGGTTCCGCCGTTCTTTCTTTGATAGATACTCATCTTTCCACCCAGTTTCCCCATGTCTCGTGAAAGCGATTGAATCTCTTCGGGTAAGACCGTCACGGAAAAACAATCTGACTCCATTTGGATAATTTCATCGGACAAGTCCAGCCCCGGAATGGCGAGATCGACGGAAAAAGATTCTTCATCCGGTTTATATTCATAGAATTTTTCAACCTTGTAAGAATTTTCGAAGTTCTTTTCTGTGATCCAGTTTGCAACATCCTGAAACTCTTTAAGTAACTGGTTTTTGCGTCTTTCATTATGTTTTAGGTAAAGCTCGTCAGCCATTAACTTTTCCCGCCCCATTTTTGAGACACCCCAAAACTAAAAACATTGATAAAAGTTTTGTATTCGCCATCTTGAGAATACGATGCAAAAACTGTGTCTTCCTGGTCGTTGTTGATAGATCGGTCATTAAAAAAGATGGCGTTATAACCGAAGTCCAGCGTTGTATTGCCCAAGTGGATTCCCGTACCGAAAGTAAGGGCCCACCGGCTTGAGTCAGGAACAGCCGCTTCTAAAGTTGATGAGGGAACAACTTGTTCATAAACAAGGCCGCCGAATCGCAAATCAACGACTTCGCTCATAGCCCATTCAGCCCCAACCCCTAAATTATTTGTGCTTTTCCAGTTTCGGGGAACTGATTGAGTTAAGCCTAAAGCATTTTGTTCATAGTTAAACTTTGTTTCTTCGACCGTGGTCCAGTTTACCCATTCATAATCAGCAAATATTGTCCATCGCCCACTAGGTCGGAATCCGTATCCGAGCAAAACGCTCTGAGGAAACTTAAATTCTGATGAGGTACCGGTTTTGAATGATGATGCGCCCCCAAAAAGAGCCCCTGCCGTAACTGCCGGAATATTCGTTACAGTCGTTTCGCCTTCAACAACAACATTAACCTGACTTCTATAGGCCAATCCTAGGGAATGTTTCTCATGGGGTTTCCACAACACGCCCAGGTTGTAACCCCAGCCCGTACCATCCGCAGACAATTTACCATCCCCTTCTGTACCACCGCCTGAAATATCAATCACCTTTTGATTTAATTCAACGTCATAAACATTGAAAAAATCTAAGCCCGCTCCAAAAAACAGGTGATCGTTTACTGCAAATGCAACGGTAGGGTTTACTGCATACATAAGTAATTTCGATTCTGTGGCATAATATTGGGCGAAACTATCATCTTTCCATTCCGTTATCAGTCCAAAAGGAGAATAAACACCCAACCCAAAAGCCCAGGGGGAATCAATGTCGGACCAAGAAAGATAAAAATTAGGTACTAACGGCAGATTCGAGGCCGTTGTATCCTTTATCCCTGCCAAAGTCGCATGTTCAGTTTTTATATCAAGGACTGTGGCTCCCAATATTGCCTGAATTCCCTTTACTTGAACGAGACCAGCAGGGTTATAAAAAACTGCCGATGGATCGTCAGCTACCCCCGCAAAAGAAAAACCATGCGCTGTTGCTTTAGTGCTTATTCCGGCTTGATTGCCTAAGGCACCCGATCCAACTCCATAAACCTCTGCGGCCAATAAACAGGCCAAAACGATTGACGATAAATATTTAATAACGTTCAAGTACTCCCCCTTAACGATTTTGCTTAATTCAGATGAAAAAAATTAGCCCTCCTTCATCGGTGCTTAATTGTTAATCATTTAACAAAGTACAATCAGGAAATTTTCTACGGATCGATTTCCTTGCCAAATCCCTCGGTCTTGTACCGCGAGTCCAGCTAACAACAACAGGATATTTCACCCCGGATTTCTCTGCAAAATCCGAATAGCTTAATCCTTTCTTGGCCAGCCAACGCTTAAAATTCACGCTTCCATTATTTTTCATAAATCCTCAACCAGAAGTATATATCATATAAAATTATATATGATAATGTCGACTGACACTTAAATTCTCTTTTTCCTTGAATAACGAGACTGTAGGAAAAGTCCAAAAATACCCAAATTCCCCTTTAATTTCTTTTATTAGATGAAATAATCGTATCTTTTTCCCATAAGGCGACTTTCCCTACAGTCTCAACGGCTATGATTGACCATTTTACCGTCCATAAAGGATATACGTCAAAGCCTTAATTTTTTAGTCCTTCGCCGTTTTCTTCAACGGCAATCTTATTGGCCTTTTTACAAGGAACGAAAGTTTCATCCGGTCGATATGTTTCTGGTACATTTATTCTCCATCGTTGCTGAACTTGGAAAAATCGAGAATACTCAATCCTTAAAACTCAATGGCCTTTTTCTCCAACTCCCCGATCCTCCCGATTTCCCTCATCGAGATACCCTTCGAACCTTTCTTTGGCGGTTTACACACAAAGAGCTTCAGAATCTTCAGCAAGATCACAATCAATACAGTCTCTTAAATCACATAATTCATCACCGAATGACCAACCCGCTTCAGAACGATTATCAAATTCATATCGGGATGGTAAACCAGAACCGACACCCTTTCCCAATCCCGTCAGATTCCACATGAATCTCTCCCCCATGAGCTTCGATCCAAGTCCGGGCAATCGTAAGACCCAAACCACTCCCTTTGAGTTTTTGAGATGTTTCTCCTTGAAAGAGGCGGTCGAATACCCGAGACAGCTCATTGTCTGGAATCCCTTCCCCGGTATCCCGAATAGTCACTAAAACGACTGAATCTTTTTCTTCAACGTCAACGTGGATGCTTCCAATGCGGGTGTATTTGATGGCGTTCGACAATAAGTTAGACACCACCTGACGGATTTTTATCTCATCGCAGTGAATCACAGGTCCCACTAACGGAACCGATAGTTCCATCTTTAATCCCTTGGCATCGATCGATTCTCGAAATCCATCAACCACAAACCGAACGACTTCGCCTATGTCATGTGGTTTTCCATCAAACGCATCGATCTTGGTCGGAATCTTGAATGCTGTCAACAAGTTATTCACCGCTTCCTCGATGCGGGACGCATTTCGACGGATCATATGTATATACTCCACATCTTTTCCACGGACGGCTCGGCCTTCTCTCAAATCCGCCAGTTGGTCGAGAGCTCCGTTAATACTACCGAGGGGGCTTTTGAGGTCGTGGGTTAATCCTGCCATTTCGTGTTCGTGGAAGTAGGAACTTCGCTTTACAAAGTAAGCGTACAAGAATGGTCCGATAGAAAGTATAACAACCAAGGTTAATCCTTCGAACAAAACCATCCAATTCATCTGTCGGGAAGAACCAGTATGAACAGTATAGACAACACCACCCCCCACCAATATCAACAGGCCATAAATCCCAACCGACAAGGCGGCCCGTCGTATATATATTCGGATGTCCATCAGCCGGTGCTTCACAATGGCATAAGAGATGAGCGCAACATACAAAACCTGCAAGTAAAAATAAAAGGGTGGGATTCCCCTAATATAAATAGTGGCTTCCCTTTTCCTGATTTAAACGTGATCAAAAGTTCCTCTACAAAATGACTCAGTCGCTCGGTGTTTCGCCCGATCAAATTGATGTAATCATATTGGTGTTTGGAATGAGTTTCCCCCATGGGTTTTTGCTGAGTGAGCATTTCTAACGCACTTTGAATCGCTGCCAAGGGGCTTTTCAATTCATGTGTTAATCCCGCCATCGTGTCCTCTCGAAAGTAAGAACTTTCTCGGATAAAATAGGCGTAGAGGAAGGGGCCCAAGGAGAGAATGGCTGCGAGAACAATAACCTCAATCCCCAACAGGAAAAGTGAAATTTGATGTGCGCTAACAGATTTCTGGTGGAGAAAATATACAAGGGGAGCTCCCGCAATCAAAAGAGCCCCATAAATGGCGACAAGGAGCCCTATACGACGAAAAAATATCCTGATATCCATCAAATTGTACTTCAATATCGCATAGGACATGATAAAAGGATAAATAGTAATCGCGAAATTTCCCCAAGGATACACATTGATTCCAAATATCGGAAAATATCCAAAACTGCCACCTGTAAATCCAATTATTGTTCCACAGAAAAAATAGAAAAGTTGATTTTTCTTGGCGATGGACATTTTATTGAAAGACCTTATTAAATCAACGTGACTTAAAACCACACAACCGATCCACCACGTAAGGAAGAGCGGATATATCTTTCCTGCTCGCACGTAATAAATCTGGTCAAACAAATACTCCACATGGCTAAAAAAGAAGTCGGTAGGAAGAAAAAATAGAAAGAAAAATCCGATTACGTAATTCGCCAAAACCATTTTTTTCTTCCTCTGCCCCAAAAATACGGAAACAAAATGGTAAAAAAGTGGTGCAATCCATATAACACCGAAAAAATAGGATATTTTCCATGCTGTTATTGCAGCCTGCGGGGTAGTGCTGGTCCCGATCCCAACTACACCAAAACACCATACCGACGCAACCAGGGCAAACAAAAACCAGATGCGTCCAATCTTTTTGTTTTCGCTTTTGAGGAAGACAAGGAGTCCAAAAGCGAAAGTGGAAATCCCACCCATCAATCCTGATATTGCGAAAGGATTCATAAATCTGTCGGAAGGAAAAACCAAAACTGGCTGCCTTTTCCGTCTCATTCTGATTCGACGCCGATTTCCCCCCCATGGGCTTCTACCCAAAGTTTGGCTATTGCGAGACCTATGCCTGTCCCCTGATTTGACTTTGCGGAGCGTCCTTGAAAGAACCGGTCAAAAACAAAAGGGAGATCCTTTAATGGGATACCTTGCCCCTGATCTTTGATGGTGACACGAAATTTGTTTTTTTCGTTTTTAAGGCCAATATTAATGCTTCTTTGAGATGGGCTGAACTTAATCGCATTAGACAATAAGTTTGTAATGACCTGAATTATCTTTCTTCTATCACAATTTACGATCATTTTTTCCGTATTGCTACTCAATCGAATTTCTAGTTTTTTTCTTGTGGCGAGTTCTGAGGCTTCGCTTAATGCTTGATGGCAGATTTCTAATAGGTCACTTTCTTCCATATCCAAGAGGACTTTTTTGTCTTTAACTTGAAATAGACTAAGCAGATCCATTACATAAGCTTTAAGACGATCGGTGTTTCTGTGCATAATCTCAATATATTCAAGGGATTTCTCTGGTCCTTCGCCAGATCTGAGATTACCTTCTAATAATTCCGTTATGGATTCAATCGTTGCGAGGGGGCTTTTCAATTCGTGTGTTATCCCTGCCAAGGTGTGTTCCTGATAAAAAGAACTCTTTTTAACAAAATAAGCGTACAGGAAAGGGCCTATTGAAAAAATTCCACTCAAGACAATTAAAAATGAAAAGAATAACTTTAAATTTAATCCTGGGTGTTGGCCTGCTTGGTTATAGAGGTAATAAATCATTGGTAACGCAACGAGCAACAGCATTCCGTATATCATGACCAAAAGGCCGGCGCGCCTTAAGACAATCTTCAAGTTCAAAAGCTGATGATTGACAATTGCATAAAAAATAAAGAGATGAGCAACGGGGATACAATACAGGGCAAAAGTGGGAACGGGGATATTAAAATTGGGAAGGAAAATCATAGATCCCCCTCCATAACCTATGATATGAGCCAAAATTACATGGGCAATTTGATTTCTTTTTATTCCCGAACTTTTCATAAGACCCTGGAGAAGGAAAACCAACACGACGATAGAAATAAATACAAACCATAAAATAAAAAACATATATAAAGGTCCTGGCTCTAAAATAAATCGAAATCCCATTTTTGGCACCACCCTATCCACAAAATTCGGGTGAAAGGTAATTAACAAGAAAAGAAATCCAATTGAATAACTAATACGTCTAAGCCAAAAATGGGTCTTATTCTGAGATGTTGATATTAGATGCAAAATGAAGGAAAGATAGGTTGCGGGTAAAAATGAAGAAGGACAATGCAAAAACCGAGCAAAGAAGAGGCTGGTTTTTTCGTCTTTGGCGGAGATCATGAGGTAGAGGAAGAAGGCCCAGGCGGCTATAAGAAGAAGGTAGATTCCAAAAGGGCGGACAATGGGTTTTTTCCAGTCGGAAACGATGGAGAAGAGGCCTAGGGCGAAGGTTATTCCAACGGTGATCAGGGCGGCGAATTCGTAATGGGAGAAGGTGGAATCCATTTTCTTTTTATCCTAAAACAGATGTCATCATGCGTGAATGATGAGCTCCTTTGTGGAGTAAAAACTGTTTTGCTTGAAATTGATTAACTTGTTTGTGTTCGTGTTAGGAAGGGTTTCATTTTACCGCAATATCCTTGCTTGAGATACCGGTTTGGGGCCACCCAATGTAAATTTTTCATCAATTTCTTGTAAACATAGAATATTGTTTTGTTGATAATAAACGATTTTCATCAAAGTCGGACTTTATCGCCGGTTCAACCATTCCTTCTGTTCCGCTTCCGCATCCCATTCTAGTAATGTAAGATTTTGCGTGTCTTCATCGAAAACAGGTCATCAACCATTCCATTTTTTTTCTGCCAATTGGAAGATTTTTGCCTTGCTTGCCTTCCTTCTGCTGACATTTCAAGTGGCCTCAATCATAAAAACGCATTCCAGCACGGTCGATGAACCGTCACTTATTGCGGTGGGGTCCTACTCCATCAAAACAGGAAAAATGGATTTGGAATATTGGTTTCAACCGCCGTTAATGAAATATTTGTTCGGCCTTTTTTCGCTTCCCTTATTTCCCAATCTTCCTGCGCTCCCGAACCAAACCGATCCCTTCCAAAGCTACGAATTTGGATACAAATACCTCTATCAGAACACGGTTTCTGCCCAAACCCTTTTGTCTTTTGCCAGGCTTCCGGTTCTCTTTCTCTCGCTCTTCCTTGGATGGATTGTCTTCCTGTGGGGAAAACATTGGTTCGGCATCAAAGGAGGTCTCTTTTCACTTGCCGCCTATGTATTAGAACCCAATCTGATCGCCCACTCGGGGCTGGCCACCACCGATATCGGGTTAACCCTTTTTATGTTTCTGGCCACATTTCTGTTCATGCGATTCATTGAAACCAAAGAAAAGCGATTTCTCGTTCTGGGAGCCGTCTGTGTTGGACTTGCTGTGACCAGCAAAATCTCAGGGATTTTTTGCGTGGTGTGGTTTTTGCTTCTAACCTTATTCGGCAACCCCAACAAAAAGAAATTTCCTCCTTTCAAATTGAAAGACCGAACAGTTGATTTTTTGATGATGATGGGAATTCTCACCCTCGTTGTTATCTTGGTTTACCAAGTTCGTTATTTCCCAAGGTTCTTTGATTTGTTTAAAGAAATGTTTGGGATTAATTTCGGGGAACACGCCTGGGCCAACTATGTTAATTTCTTTCACGGCGAACATCGGCCCGGGGGATGGATCAGTTATTTTCTTGCTGCTTTTCTCATCAAAACGCCGATTCCTTTTTTGATTCTTGTTGCCTTGGGGATTTCTTTGTCCAAAGAAAAGAAGAAATTGCTCTTTCTTCTTATTCCAATTGCAAGTTTTTTTGTTATTTGTTCGATTTCATCCAAACAAAACGGACTGCGGTATCTTCTGCCCATTTATCCTTTTCTGTGTGTTCTCATCGGGTCACTCGGAACCATTAGAAAACCCAAACGACTTCATCTTGGTGTGGCAGCCCTTTTTCTCTGGCTTAGCATTGAGATGGTCATGATCTATCCCAATTACCTCACCTATTTTAATCAACTCATTGGAGGCCCCAAACAAGGCTATAAATGGTTTGTGGATTGCAACCTAGACTGGGGACAAGACTATCCCGCTGTAAAGAAGGCCCTTGATCAACAAGCCCCGGCGGAAATGATCCTTGCGACCTTCGGTCCCGGCGATAGAGACTTGCATTTCGGCAAAAATCGACAGGATCTTCTTCACGGAGGATACAATTACAGCCAGAATTACAAACATATCAACTCCCTCACCCCCAAAAAAGAACTTCTGGTCATCAGCGCCTCCATTCTTCAGGGATTCGGATTATCTGATCCCACTGTTTTTTCCTGGCTCCATCAACGGGCCCCTTTGTCACAACCAGCCAATAGCACCTTTATCTATGACATCACAAACGATGTCGAAAGCCAGTATAAGATTGGGATGATTTATTCCCGAAACCGAAAATACAACTTGGCCCTGCGCCAATTTCATCGAACAACCGGATTGAGACCAAACGAACCCACTCCTTATATTTCGAAGGGAGATGTCTATTTTGAATTGGAAAAATGGTCAGACGCCAAAGAAGCCTATGAACAGGCTCTTCAGAAATCACAAAAAAAGCCTCAATTTGAATCATTGGAATCCATTATCAAATCCAAAATCAAGCAATTGCCTGTTTCCCAAATATGACGGATTCCTTGCCTCTTGAACATCATCTCAAACATCAATCCAAGCACTCTCAGGATTTTTTTTGGCACCGCATCCGCTGGCATGTGGTGGGATGGTATATACCCAAGAAAATGTCATCTCGTCTTTTGGATATAGGAGCGGGCGCTGGTTTTTTGGGCGGCTACTTAAAGAGGAAATTTCCAACATGCACTTACTGCTATTCAGAACCCATCACCCACATTGAAAAGGCTCTAGAGAAAACATACGGAAAGGAGTCCAATTACCGAAATAAGTTATCCTACCGTGACATTGAGGTTGTTACGCTTCTTGATGTATTGGAACATCAGGAAAATGACCATGACTTTCTTACCGAGATACTTCACAAAATGGCCCCAAATTCGAAGCTTATTATCATGGTGCCGGCCTTTCAATTTTTATGGTCAGAATGGGATAAAAACCTGGGACACTTTAGACGTTATAGAAAAAAAACGTTACGAACCCTCCTGGAGGGTGCAGATGGCCAATGGAGGCACTCTTTTTACCTATTCCCAGAGATGGTTCCCCTTGCCATCTACAGAAAATGGAAACACAAACTTTTTCCTTCCTCGCAAAACACTCAAAATAACGTTGAATTCCCAAGACTCCCACCGCTTATGAACCATCTCCTATTTTTAACCAGCCGATTATTTCTTCTTTTCCGATCCTTTTCTCCAATTGGAACCACATTGGTAGGCGTCTTTCAAAAAAATCCAAGAATCTAAGAGGATGGGCCGCGCGAGAATCGAACCTGCCCGTCCGACAGGCGGGCTCGCAACCTTGCCCTAAAGAGGAAGAGTTGCCCTCGTCGACAATGATTGATTGTCATCCGTTTTTGGTTAATTTTAAAGTCTCTCAATTGTCCCTATGCTATGTATTCATAATTACCTAACAAACTAAATTTAATGTATTTGTTAGGTACTCCTTGTTTTTGTTACCAAACCGTACTAGAATAATAGATATGTTAGGTAACAAAGGGGATCACCAATGGCTGGTGTTATAAAAGGCGTTTTAAGAGAAGAGTTAAACAATTCCATCCGAATGAAAAAGGCCTATGAACGGGAACTAAAAAAACTCCCTCCTGGGAATATCAGCATAAAAAAAATACGAGGCCACTACTATTCCTATCGAGTTCAACGAGAGGGAAAGCGTGTGCGATTCTTTTATATCGGTAAGACCTCAAAAAAGGCGTGGGAGAAGCATTCGGAGGCAAAAGAAGTAAGGGCAAAATATAAAAAGCTACTATCTCAGGTGAAGAAGCAAATACGATTTTTGAAAGGAGCCTTACGTGGAAAAGAAGCAATATGAACTATGCCATGAGATATTAAGGCGATTTTACAAACATGGCCTTCTGGAGAATATTATTCTGATCGGGAGTTGGTGTATCCTGTTTTACAAAAACTATTTTCATCCATCCAAATTCTTGAATGAAGCCGCTTTAAATCGGATGGCAATTGATTTATTAGAGGGACTTATCGATAAAGGTGAAGGAAGAGTGCTCAAAAAAACCTTTAATTCGGTACCGAGCAAATGGCAAAAGCAGATCTTAAAAGGCCTCGATGATAAAATCCATCGAAAAATCTTATTGGCAATTCTGTAAATGGATGCATAAAACTCTCCGATTGGTCCAAACGTGTCTCGAAAATGTCTCTCTGCCATGTACGATTCCAGCATATTCCTGGCTAATCTGACCTACTCCCACTTAAAGCTTCAACCGGAAGAGCAAGGGCCGCGCGAGAACCCTCCTACGTCAAGGCTTCGGAGGGCGAGATACTTTCTTTTGCGCTTATTGCGGTGGGAAAGAATTTATCCTCCGTAGCTTTAGCGTAGGAGGATGGGCCGCGCGAGAATCGAACTCGCAACCTTGTCCTTAAGAGGGACCTGCTCTACCAGTTGAGCTAGCGGCCCGTGCCGGGGGCTGGCAACCTTTTTGTGGAAGGGATGGTTATCTTACCAAAAGTTGAGGAGGGATTACCCTTCTTCTGATTCGTGATCACAAACTTTGCTTGTGTCTATTGATACATCGTCACCTTTTTTAATGAATTTGTCTCGTTGGTTAAGAAAAGATATCAATTCCTTGGCCGTCATGTTCTCAGCAGAGCACGTATAGAACCGCGCCTCAGCCCCAAACTTTTGAAGTATGGCCTTCTCCAGGCTTTCCGGGGTAAAGGGCGCTGGCGAGTTTATCATCATTTTTATCACTTCATGTCCGTGAATGGGATCTCCCACTTTTCTCTCCTTTCATCATCAGCAATATCGAATTATCGGGTGATTGTACCAAAAACCTGAATGTGATTCTTTATGGGTTAACCTCTTGGACGTTGAAATTGTTATCAATCCACAATCCGATGACGTCAACCTTGCCCACTTTTTTTTGGAGAACCCGGATGGCCTTCTTGATCTGGTCCTTTTGTTGGTCTTCTGAGGCAGGGTTCCCCGCACACCCATCATGACCGGCAATGGCGACCCCCAGGGAATGGTGATTCTCAAGAGATATTTTCAATCTGTTTTCAATCGACCGAAGGGAACCCTCAGGCTTCTGTTCGGATACGATGAGGTTGGGACCGGGTTCTGTAACCGAGTCAACATAATCAACTTGAAACCGCTTTTGGAGATAACGAATGACAGGCAACTGAACCCGTCCGTCCATACAATTGATAACCGTGCAAAATTTCATTTGGGAACCTTCATGGGATAGAAATTGTTTTATGCTTTGAAACAACCAGGTCTCATTTTAAGAAAGATCCAAAGAGGGGGTCAAATGGCCATAGAGAAATACATATGCTATAAATACCCTAATATCGGTTTTGGAGTGTAGATGAATCAAATTATTATTCGGGCATCTCTCAGAAATTATCAGATTGGAATTGCTGCCGGCGTTGTTTTGTTGTTACTCGGAATAAAGATGAGAGCCACCCAACCCACCGGGGGAATCCTCTTTATTTTGGTGGGAGTGGCCCTCTTGGCTGTATCCTATTATAAGCTTACCAACCGACGAAATATTTACATTCTTTCTTCACAAGGAATCGAGTATTGTCAAACCCGCATCAAACCGCTTCCCTGGAAAGAGATAGCGGCTTCAAAAAAGATCGAATTCGAAGGGAGCTTTTATATTTTGCTAAAAGTGGAACAAGTGTCTCGCTTTGATTCCCAACTCACCCATGAGGAGAGCCTTCTGCCCGCCGGCGCAGAAAGCGTAGGGATCAATTCCCTTTCGCTGCGCATCACCGGTACCGATGCCAATGTGGATAAAATCCTCCAACTGGTCCGTCAAAGAACTTCCGCCTAGAAACCTTTCTTTATGGGGTCCCTCCGGATTTTCGTCCGGGGTACCATTTATTTGCCCGGCTTCGCCTTCGGCTACGCCGCGGCATCCGACGGCTGCCAGGGGACGACATCTCGGCGAAGCCAAGGACACCTCCCCCCCTGGATTCATATCCGGGGTTTCCGGCGGAGTCGGATGAAGGTGTTCAAATCCCTCGCGTGTTGTTTGTTCGGTTCCGTTCTCATCCTTGGTTGCGCCACTATTGTTAAACACGAGGCCTCCTTCTCTGCAAAAGACTTTGGAATTGATGAAGGATTGTATGACACCCATATCTTACCTTGCGTTTCCGCATCGAAATTTGCTGCCTCGGGAATCGAACAATTTTTGGGAGGAGAGGATCTGGGGGAGAAGGACTGTCGCATTGCCATGGCCTTTGACTCTCAAGCCGACATTGATACCTATAAAAAATCCCGAATGTTAAAAGGCCTGAGTGCCGATTTCCTGGATTTCACAATGCCAGACGGCTCAACAAAAAAAATCGAAATACACAAATACATCTCGAAGTAAAACGACAGGAATCCGTCTTCTTAGAAAGACAACAAGAATACCCCCCTAAATATCCTAAAATCAACTTTGATAAGTGATGTAATTTCCTCTTTTGGGGGCAGAAACTGGAAACCTTATTTGGAATTCTCATATTGGTCGTTATCCTCGTTGGAATTGGACTGGTTCGTAAGAGAAACCAAGAAATTTGTTTAACGAAAATGCGATTTCAAATATCGGACATCACCAAAGAACTTTCCAAAAAACAAGATGCCCTTTTTCAGCCCATCAACAAACAGATTCTTTCCCAGGGATTCTACATTCGGCTTGATTTCACCATGGACAACAAACAATCCTTCTCTGCCTGCCGGATGTACGAACACGGCCCAACACGATCCAAATGCATTTTAAAATTTCCTAGCAAGTCATCCCGTCAAAAAACAATAATGGAAGTTTATTCTCAGTTTGAGGATGGGTCCATCCTTTTTTCCACCAATTCGCTAGACGATCAGAAATATTCCTTCCCCCCTTCTGTTACGGTTCAAAAATACTCCCCCGAAGACAGCGTTGAAACCATCATTGATTCCCACACCGAAACAGCTTACCGCCTTAATGAGGGCGGCAAAAAAGTGATTTTCAATCCAAAAGAACCTCTTTTTGGTTTCTTACAGAAACGATATCAGGAGAGAATGACACATCTGAATTCGCTTGGCCTGTTCACAAAAAAGAACCAATTCTGGACACCCCGGTTTTCCTTAAAGAGACTTTTTTCAAAACCTTGAAGAAAATGAGATTAAGCCATACCATCACCCCCTCGACCCATACCAACATTGATTTTTTCAAAGCTGGCCCAATGTTCCTCTCATTTGAATGGACCACCTCCAAAATTGATGGGCTTTCTTATTCTGGCCATGTGACGGATAAAATAAAAAAAGGCAACGAATTATCCATTTTTAATGAATAATTTGAATGCTTGGCAAAGTAACGGCTCATTATGTGAAACAATAATATATGCGATGAAAAAAAAGTTGATACCTTCCATTTTTTTGATGGCCTTTGTTTCCGCCTTGACCGCAATCTCTTCTGCATCGGAATTGATTGATGAGGGCATGTCAGCCTTTGAACGAAAAGAGTATGCAAAAGCAGCGACAATATTTTTACGCGCTCTCAGCCAACGTTCACTTCCATCCGATTCAAGAGCGCTCCTTTATTATAATGCCGCCGCGAGCTATTACAATATTCAGTCATTTCCTGATGCCATTGATATTTTAGAGAAGGGAATCCGCGAATATCCTCTGAAAAGCAATTTCTCAGCCCTTTTGGCGAGTGCAAAAGTGGAAAATACCCTTCTTGAAGGGAACAAATTGGAAGAAACCTACCAGTATGACAAGGCTATTCTCCTCTACCAAACCGCGATTGAAAGCTTCAGATTCAATGATCACCAACTCAAATCCCGTCTCTTCTACAATTTATCATACGCCCACTATTTAACAGGCGATCTAACTTCGGCCCTCCAAATTATAGGGAAGTCCCTGAATTTAAATTCAAACAACATGGAATATCTTTCATTCCAGAACCATCTGAAAGAGTTGATGAAACCAAAACTCGGGGAAGAAAGAAGCCACACCTACCATGCATTAAGGAGCCTGGGCAGCGCGGACCAATTAACGGGAAGAAACGGAATTCTCCATATCTTTGCGGAGGGGAGAAATTCCATAAAGTGGAGTCCATCCAAAGTTCAAAGCACTCTTAAGCAAGTTGAGAACGCCTCTCATTGGTTAACAGACGAGGCCCGTAAAAGGAACATTCATCCTCTTCCCACGTTTATCCACCGCAAAATTATGACTCCCAACTTTCCCCTTCTTAAGAACAATGATATTCCGAGCTATACCTCTGATCCCACCTATACAGAAAATTGGTTAAAGGCTCTCCTGGCTAGCTTTAATGTGTCGAATTTCAAAACCCTTTTTAGCGCCCAATCTTTCCCTGATGATCTTCGGTCCAGAAGTGTGGTCATTCATACCAACCAGGAAGACCGTTCCTTTGCGTTGCCGTTGGAAAAAGCGCACTACGAAAGTGACCTTGAGGTTGCGCTTGTCTATTTTCGCGTTAAAAAACTCACCAACCCCTTTCAGGCGGTGGTCTATTCCCACGAGCTTTTGCATTTATATGGTGCTGATGATCTTTATGATAAGATCGAGGACACAGCTTTTACGGAACTCGAAATCATGCATTTCGGAGGTTATAGACTCGAGAATAACTATCTCTGCCAATTGACGACTTATGCCATTGGTTGGTCAAAGTCGAGGCCAGACGGATCTCAACTCCAAATCATGCTTCCTCATAAACTAGCTAAGAGAAAGGAGACAACACCATGACGAAAACCTTATTAATGGCCAACTTTTGGTCCATGTCCTTTAATCTACTATATGCTGTGGTGGCAATGACAATCGGGGTTATTGCCATCAAACTGATTGACCATTTTCTCTTCCCAGAAATCAACTTTACAGAAGAGATTAAGAAGGGAAACATTTCTGCGGCCATCTTTGCCGGGACCTTGGTCCTATTCTTGGCCTTGATGCTCTCGAGCGCTTTGGGGTAAGCGGAAGATTGGTGTGTTGGAAATTTAGAAGCCCTTTCGTTTTCGGTCTACGTAATCCCGCATATTTTCATGAATTTTCTTCCAACGCCTTTTTGTATTGGCCCGTTGCTGCGGGTCCTTCTTCCTTTCCAAATAAGCCATTTCTTTTTGAAGTTTAAGAAAAGATTGGTAACGGCCCATTGGCAGCGTCCCATCTTCTAAGGCCGCCTGAATGGCACACCCGGGTTCTTGTCCATGTCGACAATCATTAAATTGACAAGCTTTGGCCAACTCTTTTATTTCATCAAACACCTCTGACAAAGCCGACTCATCACCCCACAACTGAACCTCCCTTAACCCAGGAGTATCAATAATAAGACCACCATGTGGAAGACGAAACATCTCACGAGCCGTGGTTGTGTGTCGACCTTTGCCATCAGACAAACGAATCGTCTGTGTCGATTGAACATTCTGGCCCAACAAACCGTTTAGAACAGTTGATTTTCCCACTCCGGAGCTTCCCAAAAAGATCCCTGTTTTCCCTTCTGAAAGATAATATTGAATGATGTCCACCCCATCTCCGGTTTGAGCCGAAAGCCGGTGTACCGAGCCGTTTGGGAGAACATCATTAGCCAAGGAATATTTCTCATCATCCGGTTTGGCCAAATCAGCCTTGTTGACCAAAATAACAGGATCAATTCCCGACTGGTGAGCAAGAAGGACATACCGCTCCAATCGCCGCACATTAAAATCGTCATCAAATGCGGTCACAACAAAAATGATATCCACGTTTGTCGCCAATATCTGTTCATCAATTTGGTTCCCGGCCGCTTTCCTGGAAATGGTGGTTTTACGAGGAAGAATGTGATGTAGAACGGCCAAATCCGGATTTTTTGTGTCGGCCAGAACCCAATCTCCCACAGCAGGGTAGTCTGATAATTTTTGGGCTCCGTGACGAAATTTCCCTGAGACCAGACCGGGCCGTTCGCCCTGAGCTGTCTGAACAAGGGAAAGATCTCGATGCACGGCAATGACCCGACCAGGATTTAAATCAGATGGGCTGATTGAATCGATTTCCCCCTGCCAATGACGACCCCATCCCCAATCATCCAAATTGATATTCATAAGAATTTGAGTTTATCGGTAGAAGTACAAGGGGTCAAGTACCGACATCCGACATTCTGAAAGGCTTGGCACCGAAGGCGAGGCCGGCTAATAAATTCTTAAGATTTTATCACCGCTTTAAGGAATAATGCGTGCTTCTTCCACCAGATTGTTCCTTTTTTAAAATCTGACGATCAACAAGGTCATTGATGTCTCGAAGGGCGGTGTCGGGAGAGCATTTTGTGATTTTTGCCCATTTCGACGATGTCAATTTCCCGATGAAGTTATCAAAAAGCCGATTCACCATTTCCACTTGGCGCTGGTTAAAAATCTCTCCTGCATGCTCTTCCCAAAACTTGGCTTTGGCCAATACCGAATCAAGCAATGCATCTGAAGCGCCGATGGCTTTTATTAAGCAATTTAAAAACCACTCATGCCACGCTGTAATATCCAAGTCTCCATTCGAACAATGCTCCAAGATAGAGTAATAACTTTTCCGTTCCTTATCGATTTGCGATGACATGCTATAAAAACGATGCGACGAATTTTCAGACCGCGCCAAGACCATATCCGATAGGGCGCGCGCAATCCGCCCATTACCATCTTCGAATGGATGGATGACCACAAACCAATAATGAGCGAGCGAAGCTTTAATGACCAAATCGGAATTTGTAGATGAATTAAACCATGAAATATATTGATTCATTTCATGTTTTATTTTTTTTGCAGGAGGGGCCTCAAAATGAACCTTTTCATGATTCATTGGGCCTGAAACAATCTGCATGGGACCTTTGGAATCATTTCGCCACTGACCAACCATGATTTTTTTCATCCCACTATATCCTGTTGGGAAAAGGGCCCCATGCCAATCAAACAATCGTTTTTGGCCAATCGGTTTGTCATATTTGCGTGAGGCATCAAGCATGATGTCAACGATCCCTTCCACATTTCTGTCAGGTTTCGATTCATTGTCGATTTCAATTCCAAGTCGACGAGCCACGGAAGACCGAACAGAGGCAGGAGATAAATTTTCGCCTTCAATGGCGCTGGTTTTGATGACATCCTGAGTTAACATACTCAGTGTAGCCTCGTTTTTTAATTGAAACCCCAATGTACCCATTCGCCCCAATAACCTTCCCTGGGAAAGGCGGGTCTGAGCAAGCAGTGAACTCAATTTTGACTCATCCCATTGAAATTGAGGCCAGTTTTTACGTTGATGGATATACATATAATCTCCGCATATTCTAAGGAGATTATACCCCCTCATCCCCGTATTTTCAAGATTATTCTCCGCATAAAATACGGAGATTAAAACCACTAATCTCCGCATACATAAACATGTTGAAATATAGATGTAAATAATGAAGCCGGGTGACTTTTTAGACCTGCCGGCGGGCGACGTCAGAACCTGTTACTTAGCTTATGAAACCGAAAGATCCTATCTAAAAAGGATTTACGCCTATTCCGAACCTGCATTTCTGATAAAATCTTCAACATGAACCCGATAAACTTTATGGGATTTCGGACCTTACCAATTTGGGGAGTCTGCGCGGTCATTCTTATTATTTTGAATGGATGCCATCTGTCTCAAAATCAAACCAAAGCCAGCCATCCATTCGACGTTATTTCCATCACTCACTTAGGAATCGTGGACGATCTTGAATCGGTTCCTAAAATCCAACGAAAGCTCTCTCCAAAATACCAATCAGTTCGATTATGGCATCCCAAAAAACATCCAACGCACGCCACACATACACTCACGATGGGGGACATTATCTTAAAATTTCGGCTCCTGGATGCCGTCGAAGACCATCCAAGGGAATCCAACGCTAAACCCCGAACCGTTTGCTCGTGGGATCACAGCCACTGTGAAGATATCATTGGACACACTGCCATCATGGAGATAAATGGGAAGAAAGTGGAGATGGTACGTGAACAGGTTTTTGAGGTGCGCCTGGCAAATGGTTTCAAATTTATCATAAGCGCCGTGGACATCGAAGACGAAAACTCCAGCTCTGCAACTGACATTATTATTTTTAATTACAAATGAATGATAAAAGAATAGCTCTCTTGTTGCTCGTTTCCTTCCTGCCCATCACCGCCTCCTGGGCTGACAATGATATAGCCAAGAAACTTATCCGCGAGAAAAAAAACCAGGAACACATCATTCAAACTGAATTCTTACCTCTCACCAACAAAGAAAAATTGATTGTCGTACAGGACATTATCCTCACATTCCAGAATTCAACCTTTGGCCACGGATATGCCGTCCAGTTAATGGATCTCCTTGCTACACACGACACCACCGGGAGCACAGGTCTTTTGTACCTTGCGCAATTCGAAAACTTTGGTTGGGATAAACCGCAGGCTCAAGATGCGCTTGTCCGCCGTGGACAATCCGAAATCCCTATATTGCTGAACGGTTTGAAGCAAACGGTTCCCAAAATTCGCTATGCGGCTATCATAATCCTTGGCCGGATCGCACAAACGGAAGCAACCGCCCGACCCCATATTTATCAAGCCATGCACCATCAAGATCCATTTGTACGAATGGGAGCCCTCGCCGCCGCCACTTACTTTGATGACAAACCAGCCCATTTGATCAAAGAAATTGAAAAACTTTTTCTATCGCCTGAGAAGAATCTTCGCCAAGCCATCATGGTCCGATTGGGAGATATTCCCTATCCCAACGACAGGGCCCTTAACCTACTTGAGAAAGGATTGAAGGATGACGCCTATTTCGTCCGGCTCGAAGCCGTCTACAGCCTGGGAAAAGTGGGAATACATGCTGATAAAAAAAGTCGGTCTCTTAAAAAAGTGGTGTTTAACAAAGAAAAAAATAATGTGCCCGGATCCCTCGCCCTCAACAGCTTATTCAAAATCACGACAGACAAGAAAACGTTGATTCCAACCCTGATAACGGCCTTGGATGATCCCAATTTGAATGAGGCATCCTTTAAGCTTCTTTACGACCTGGGACCTGATGTACGACAACATGCGCCGAAATTGACGGAATTTCTTGCTCCCGGCTCCCAATTAGATAGCCAATCGTGGGCAAGAATAACCTTGATAAAATCCGGATTTCCATACGGTCTTGAAAAGGGTGATTTGTGGACGATGCAGAATGGAGAAAAACAAAAACAGTGGAATGCCCCCGATCAGAAAGTGCCCTGGCTGGTTATTTCCCCTGATGAAAAATGGCTGGCTTACTTTGAATATCCCAAGGAAGAATTTAGGCCAGAAAACGGAATGTTGAAAATACACGATCTTTCGCATCATCGGTCCCATGACGCCATTGCCATCCCATACCCCTTTCCTCACTATCCTATATATTGGACCAAAAGGAATGACCTCATTTTCCACACCAAACACGAAGGCCAAAAAATGTCTCACCAGGTTTATTCTGTCCGAAACAAAACACTCTCTAAGAAAAAAAAGGGGTCAAATCTTGACCGGTGACAGGTTGAAGGATCTGTGGGATAAAAAAGAACCCAGAGTCCCTCACCCACGTCGAGCGAAAAGAAACCGGGTTCGTTTTTGGTTAACCTATATTGGGTAAGGGGTGAACCGCGCACCTGTCAAGACTTGACCCCTTACCTCTTACCTCATTTGTTGCAAAACCTGAAAACAATATGAGACAGAAATAAAAGGGCTGTCGCCAGAGTGGATAGGGCCACAAAATTCCACGGCCGCACATGCGAAAGGGATGTTTTTCCTATTATTAAAAATAGTCCGAAACAGAGCCAGGGAGTTGCAACCGTATACAAAAGAGCCATAGGCCATACCGTATCCCCGTGAGGTTTAGCCCAACGAAGGGGACCGGCAACCAATGCTTCCACAACGGGGTCAAGTACCCATTCCATTAATGCGGCCCCTGGCAAACCCAACAATAGGATCCCACCGATAGAAATACTGAGTGCTGAAATCAACCACCCCTTATGCATTCGGATAAAATCGATTGCCGAGGCCCCATATCGACTCCAATCGCTTACTTCACGCGATCTGATAAAAAAGCCTATGCCTATTAAAAATAACCCTAAAATAAAAAACGTAATTGAGTTTTCTGGAATATTTTTCAGATTCCTAAATAGGGCATAAGCATTGGAAATAACGACGAGACCACCGTAAGCAATAAAAATATAGGAAATAACGGTGCCGACATAATTCACATGATGATTGTATCAGTTTTGATGTTTGATGAGGCACCTTCGACATGGGGTTTGCTGACGGTTTATTTGATTAACACGATTTTAAAAATGCGGGAGATGTCCTTATGTTTGAGGTGGACAAAGTATAGGTTACTGGCCACAAGGCGCTGGAATCCGTTACTGAAATTCCAAGATACAACCCCCTTATCCACAACCCCAAAATCATGAACAAGGCCCTGGCGTGAGGTAATCTTTACACTGGTCCCCATAGGGATTTGGGAGATGGTCACTTCTCTTGGGCCGGCCTTCCAGGTGACAACCCTCGGAGACAGATTGATGGAATCCAAATGGTTTCCCAAATTCGAGGGGGCGCCCAAAGACGGAGAAGGTTCTGGCGTTGGTTGAGGTCTGGGTTGGTTAGGAGGTCCAGGCGGCGTTGGAGGGAGGCTACCAGGAGAGTCTGATTGGACCGCTCCCGGCACACATAAATGAGCAGGACGATTTATGCTATAAAAATCTGTTGTCAACTCCGTCGGACAAGGGGTCATCATTCTGAAGGCATGGCTTCCAGGAGATAAACGGAAGTCGTTTATCTCTGGGTTCACAAACAAAGGATTACGATCGACATTTCCCTGAGCATAAGGTTTTCGGTTGAATTCATCGACATTGATTCTCTCCCAATTTTTCGAGCTGCTAAAGCTATTCACAACGAGGGGGTTGCCATCAAAGTTGCGAAAAATATTGTTTTCCCAGTGGTTTCCCCAACCCCTATTCTTGTCGATTTGCCAAAGATAAATATGAAGGGGACTGCCATAATACGCACCATTCGATCGAGAATTCCCACCACCAAAAACAATGTTGTTAAAAATATGATTATTCGCAATTAAATCCCCCCGTTCTTTGTTTGCGCTTCCAGGGGGGTGCCCCACATAAATGCCAAGGGTGCCACCTCGGTAAATGGTGTTATTAAAGATGCGATTATTTTTTGCAGGCATTAGTTTCTTTTGGCTGAGGTCAATGCCAAGGGAGATGGCAATCGAATCCAGCCCCCCTTTATTGATAAAAATATTGCTGTAGACATCAATGTAATTAGAGCTTTGGACTTCTAGACCATTTCCACTCAGGCCCCTTCCTGCAGGAAATAAATTCCAGCCTGAGAACACATTGCCAGAAATAACGCTGTGCATAGTATTGGAGACAGCCATTCCCGTATGAAAGTCGTTGGTAATTTCATTTTTCTGTATGGTGATTTGTTTCGATTTTTGAATGGAAAATCCTTGCTGACCACAGCGTTCAGACCTTGAATATTCGATGACGATTTCACGGCAAGATTCACAGTGGAACCCGTCCCCGGAAAACTTGTCGAATTCAAGACCGACTTCCATGTCTGTACACCTAAAAAAGGAGCCCCGAACAAGGCTGTTTTTTGTCCCAATAAATCCCAGCCCTTGACCCAAAGTTTCTTTTTTCTCTTTATTCTTTGTTCCAACGGGAAACCGGTTTCCATACCCGACGTCACCCAATCCCTGGAAATCTCGGAAAGTGCAATTAAGAACTTCTTCATCAGAGCCTGTGATGCCGACGAGAAAATGGCTGAAAAGCCGATCTCCCGACGGAAGGGTTCTGTTCCCCACAAATTCGAGTGATTCCAAGGTGATGTAGTCCGCTTCGATAAAAAACAACCACTCATCATCATAGGCACCGCCCCGGATAATCACGTCCTCATCTGGGTAGGCGGAGATCGTTATCCGTTTCCCCCCTTCCCCCGAATGCTTGATGAAAAGTGTTGGTTCAATGGTGTAATCTCCACCGCGGATATAGACGGTATCTCCGGGTTTAACGCGTTCAATCTCCCTATCGGATTCGTGAAGCGCCTGCACACTGCACCAAGGGGAGGTGGAGCTCAACGCCCATGCCCGACCCTCCTTGCTTTGGGGAAGGGGATCCTGACAGTTCGCGTTGTTCTGATCGATAAAGAGAATGTTTTGGTTATTCTCCGGTGCCAACCCCAGGGGATCAGAATCTTCAGGGGGCGATGGAGGAGGTGGTGGTGGCGGATTGATTTCCAAATCAGCTTGAATTGCGCCCGCGCTGCAATGGGTTCGGGGACGCTTCGTCCCATAATAATCTGTCGTCAACTCTTTGGGGCAATTTTCAACCATTCCAATGGCGGGACTCCCTGGTTGTAAATGGAAATCGTTACCTTCCGGATCCACAAACAACGGGTTGGCATTAACATTCCCAGTGGCATAGGATAATTCATTGAACTGGTCGATGGTGTAATTTTCCCAGATTTCTGAATCTGAAAGAGAGTCTACGACCAGTGGGGCCCCATCGACATCGCCAAAGATATTGTTTTCCCAGTGATTCCCCCACCCTTCGTTTTCATCGATCTTCCAGAGAAGAATACTGAGGGGGCTGTTATTGGTGACGACATCCTGACCATGGTCCCGCACGCCATAAACGATATTGTTGAAAATCTGGTTATTCGCCATAAAGTTGGCCTGTTCCGAGCGTGCACTTGAGGCAAAATGCCCCACATAAATGCCACGGGTCCCATCTCGATAGATGGTGTTATTGAAAATACGATTATTATCTGTTCGGGTTTGGGTGCTATCGGAGGCGTTTATGCCCATGGAAATGGCAATTGACCTTATTTCGCCTTTGTTGACGAAGATATTGTTATAAACATCGACGTGATGAGCACTTTGTATTTGAAGGCCATTGCCAGTTTTGCGACTTGCAGCGGGATAGAGATTCCAATCAGAAACCCAATTGTTACGTATGACGCTATTATTGACACCCGAAAATGAGATGGCTGTATGGAAATCGTTTGTGATCTCATTGTTCTGGACTGTTATATGGCTTGCATCTAAAAAGAGCATCCCTGTATGGCCACAACGTTCAGACCTTGAATACTCAACGACAACATCGTCACAATGCTCACATAAAAATCCCTCTCCGGTAAATCGATCAAATTCAAGACCCACTTCCGATTCTGTGCATCTAAAAAAGGAATCCCGAACGAGGCTGTTTTTTGTCCCAACAAATCCCAGCGCTCGGCCCCATTTTTCTTTACTCTCCTTATTAATTGTTCCTTTAGGGAACCGGTTCCCATGCGCGGTATCATCCATTCCCTGATTATCTCGAAACGTGCAATTGAGAACCTCCTCATGGGAACCCGTCATGCGCACCAACAGAGGGGCATACACCCGATCTCCCGATGATAATGTTCTATTTCCCACAAATTCGAGCGAATCAAGCGTAATGTAATCGGCATCAACGTAAAACAACCACTCCCATTTATCAGCGCCTCCCCGAATAATCACGTTCTCATCTTGGTAGTTCTGATCTGGGTCGTTCTTATCTTTGTAAGCGCTGATTGTTATTCGTTTTCCCTCTTCCCCCGAATGTTTGATTAAAAGTGTCGGTTCAATGGTGTAATCTCCACCGCGGATATAGACGGTATCTCCGGGTTTAACGCGTTCAATCCCCGAAAAGGATTCGTGAAGCGCCTGCACACTACACCACGGAGAGGTGGAACTCAACGCCCACGCCCGACCTACTGTGCTTTGGGGATGGGGATCCTGGCAATTTTCGTTGTTCTGATCGATAAAGAGAATGTTTTCGTTATTCTCGGGAGCCAAACCCTGAGGATCAGAATCTTCGGGGGGCAAAGGAGGAGGAGGGGGGTCTCCATTTTCATCGAATTGAATAGCTCCCGGCATACAAATATTGTCCAAGGGAACATCTTCAAGGAAATCTTCCGTAATTTCAGGGGGACAATGGGACGACATCAAAAGGACGGGGCTATCCGACTTTATGCGGAAATCCCCATTTTCCGGATCCACCATAGAGGGATCCACATCTCTGTTGGCCCGCGCGTAGGGTTTCCGATTGAATTCCTCAATGCTCATCTTATTCCAATGCCACTGCGCGCCGCCCTCTCGGCTGGTTACCACGGACGGATTCCCATCCGTTTGGCGCAAAACGTTATTTTCAAACCGATTCCCCCAGCCGTTATTTGGTCCGATCTCCCATAAAAGAACACTGAGCGGATGATTATAATAATCCACATCGGGGTTGTAGGTCCAAACACCATAAATAATGTTATTGAAAATGTAGTTGCGGGCGATAAAGTTATCTTCTCTGGCAAGGGCACTGGAGGTAAAATGTCCGACATAAATCCCCCGGGTCCCGCCTCGGTAGATGGTATTGTTGAAAATCCGATTGTCATTGGCTGACCCATCGGGGTCACCATTTAAGTTGGCATCAATGCCGAGGGCAATGGCAATGGAATTGTAATCTCCCTTGTTAACAAAAATATTTTTGTAGATGTCGTTATCGTTGGAGCTTTGAATTTGAAGCCCATTCCCCCCCAAGCCAGCCTCACTGGGAAAGATATTCCAGTCATAAATATAATTATTGCGAACCACGCTGTTGTTGGTCTTATAAAGGGAGATGCCTGTGTGGAAATCGTTTGTAATCTCGTTATTTTGGACAGTGATGCGTTCCGATTCGCGGATGGACATGCCTTGGTGGCCACATCGCTCGGTTCTGGAATCCTCAATTAAAATATCTTCACAGCCTTCACAAAAAAATCCTTCTCCGGTAAATCGATCAAATTCAAGACCCACTTCCGATTCTGTGCATCGGAAAAAAGAACCCCGAACGAGGCTGTTTTTTGTCCCAACAAATCCCAGCGCTCGGCCCCATTTTTCTTGACTCTCCTTATTAATTGTTCCTTTAGGGAACCGGTTTCCATGGGCGGTATCATCCATTCCCTGGTTATCTCGAAACGTGCAATTGAGAACCTCCTCATGGGAACCCGTCATGCGCACCAACAAAGGCGCATACACCCGATCTCCTGATGGAAATGTTCGATTCCCCACAAATTCGAGCGAATCTAGCGTAATGTAATCGGCATCAACGTAAAACAACCACTCCCATTTATCAGCGCCACCCCGAATAATCACGTTCTCATCTTGGTAGTTCTGATCTGGGTCGTTCTTATCTTTGTAAGCGCTGATTGTTATTCGTTTCCCCTCTTCCCCCGAATGTTTGATCATCAATGTCGGTTCAATGGTGTAATCTCCACCGCGGATATAGACGGTATCTCCGGGTTTGACCCGTTCAATCCCCAAATAGGATTCGTGAAGCGCTTGCACACTACACCACGGAGAGGTGGAGCTCAACGCCCACGCCCGCCCTTCCTTGCTTTGGGGATGGGGATCCAGGCAATCTTCGTTGTTCTGATCAATAAAGAGAATATTTTGGTTATTCTCAGGAGCCAAACCTTGAGGATCAGAATCTTGAGGAGGCGGAATTGGAAAGATTTCCAAATCGGCTTGAATGGCTCCCGCGCTGCATTTGGCTGGGGGACGCTCCATTCCATAATAATCTGTCGTCAGCTCTTCGGGGCAAAACCGAGCCATCCAAAGGCCGGGACTCCCCCGTTTTAAATGGAAGTCGTTTGCTTCCGGATCCACAAACAATGGGTCGGCAGCCACATTTCTCGTGGCATAGGGTTTTTCATTGAACTGATCGATAGTGGATATTTCCCAGATTTCTGAATCTGAGAGAGAGTTTATGACCCGTGGGGATCCATCGATATGGCCAAAGATATTGTATTCCCAGCGGTTCCCCCACCCTTTGTTATCATCGATCTTCCAGAGACGAATACTGAGGGGGCTGTTATTGGTGGCGACATCCTGACCATCGTCCCACACGCCATAAACAATATTGTTGAAAATCTGGTTATTCGCTGTAAAGTTGGCGGGTTCCAATTCTTCTTCCAATTCTTCGTTTGAGGCGAACTGCCCCACATAAATTCCACTGGTCCCGCCCCGATAGATGGTGTTGTTGAAGATACGGTTATGATCGGTCCGGGTCTGGGTGCGGTCGGAGGCGTCTATGCCCAGGGCAATGGCAATGGAATTTAATTCGCCTTTGTTGACGAAGATATTGTTGTAGACATCGATGTGGTGGGCACTTTGTATGTGAAGGCCATTGCCCATCTCGCCACTTTTACTGGGATAGAGATTCCAATCAGAAACCCAATTGTTACGCATGACGCTGTTTTCGACACCCGAGAATGAGATAGCGGTATGGAAATCGTTTGTGATCTCATTGTTCTGGACTGTTATACTGCTTGACTCTAAGAAGAGCATTCCCGTATCGCCACAACGTTCAGATCTCGAATTTTCAACGACAACATCGTCACAGTTTTGACAGAAAAACCCCTTTCCGGCAAATCGATCCGATTCAAGGCCCGCTTCCGATTCTGTGCATCTGAAAAAGGAATCCCGAACAACGCTGTTCGTCGTATTGACAAATCCCAGCGCCCGGCCCTCTTTTTCTTTTTCTTCTTTATTAAATGTTCCGTCAGGGTACCGGTTCCCATACGCGGCATCATCCATTCCTTGGTTATCTCGAAACGTGCAGTTGAGAACCTCCTCATGGGACCCCGTCATCTTGACGAGCAGCGGCGCATACACCAGACCTGACACCGAAAATACTCTATTTCCCACAAACTCGAGAGAATCCAACGTGATGTAATCGGCATCAATGTGAACCAACCACTCCCATTCATGGGCCCCTCCCCGAATGATCACTTTCTCATATGAGTAGTTCTCATCTGGGTAAGCGCTGATCGTAATCCGTTTCCCCTCTTCCCCCGAATGCTTGATCGTGAATGTGGGTTGAACGTTATAGTCCCCCCCACGAATATAGACGGTGTCTCCTGGTTTAACCCGTTGAATTCCCATATGGGGTTCCAGAAGGCCCCGAAGGCTGCACCAGGGTGTGGCGGGGTTCAACGCCCACGTGCGGCCTCTTGGGCTATAGGAATTGGGATCTTCACAATTCTCGTTCTCTGGATCGATAAAGAGAATATGCTGGTTATCCTCCGGAGCCAAGCCCAGGGGATCAGAATCAGTCCGAGCCTCACATGGAACAATGACCATAAAAGCCAGAACAAACAGGAAAACAGATTGTAATAACGGTGTAATTTTCACGGTTTAATTTCACCAAGGGAGAGGGGGAGGGGAAAGAGAGGTTTTCCGTCGACAATAATAGCATATGTCAAGAAGGGGTCAAGTCTTGACCGGTGACAGGTCGAAGGATCTGTGGGATAAAAAAGAACCCAGAGTCCCTCACCCTCGTCGGATCAAAAGAAACCGGGTTCGTTTTTGGTTAACCTATATTGGTAAAAGGGTGAACCGCGCACTTGTCAAGACCCCTTGCGACTTACGAGATCTTACGATAAAAAACCCCCCTTCGATTTAACCGAAGGAGGGTTTTAACGTTTTTGTTTCTGTGTTCGCTGGTTAAATTACCAGTTTTTATTGAAGCTGCCACCCGAGCGATTCCGGCTAAATTCTCCGCCGGATCTTTTTTCTCTGGGTCTGGCTTCATTCACAGTCAGGTTACGTCCGTTCATTTCACAATTGTTAAACGACTCAATAGCCGCTGTTGCTTCACTGTCATTACTCATCTCAACAAAACCAAAACCTTTGGATTGTTTGCTGAATTTGTCAGTTATTAACGTGGCGCTAACCACTTGCCCCTTGCTTGTGAACAGGTTGTTAAGTTGGTCTTCCGTTGTGCTAAAAGGAAGATTTCCAACATACAGTCTTTTACTCATTTTATTTCTCCTTAATTTTGTGGGCCAAAAAAAAAGACCGCAAAGTCAAATCACTCTGCGGTCTAACTACGTTTTCTATATTAAACGGCTTTGGTCTACAAATTGACTAACAGAAGTATAGTATCAAACCATCTGGGCAATAGCAAACATGCTCACTATCAACAACAGTTAAGGCCCCGGCTGCAAGTAAAGCCGTTCTCCACGCTCTGGGTCAATCTGTGTTTAGAAGTCGGATCATTTTAACACCTTAGTTATATCCGGATAAAATTCGGCGGTTTTATTCTTCAAATATCCCAAAATCTCTTTTGAATATTTTAGACCCCTGATATGCTTTGCCACTTCCCTCGCATCGTTAAGCTCTAAGCTTTTGACGATATCTTTAACAATAGGGATGTAGGAAGGGACCATGCTGAAGTCTCTTAAACCCAGGCCGAGCAGCAATATAACGTAATACGGATTAGCCGCCATTTCTCCACACAAACTGACCGGCTTTCCCAAAAGGTTGGCTTTTTCAATGATCTCACCAATGACAGACACAACAGCCGGATGATGAAAGGTATAAAAGGGGGCGACCCGTGGATTGTTCCGGTCCACGGCCAACATATGCTGCGTCAGGTCATTTGTTCCAATAGAAACAAAATCCACTTCGCGCGCAATGTCATTGAAGCACGTGACCGCCGCCGGCACTTCAATCATGGCCCCACAGGGAATCCGGTCATCAAACTCCAAGCCCTCTCTGGCCAAATCTTCTTTGCATGAGGAAATGTACTCTTTGGCTTTAACAATGTCATAGTAAGAAGTTACCATCGGGAAAAGAATCTGGGCCTGCCCCCAATGGGCGGCCCTTAAAATGGCCCTAATTTGGGATTTAAAAACGCGGGGCATATCAAAGGATATTTTAAGAGAGCGCCATCCAAGGAAGGGATTCAGCTGCTGCGGAATAGCAAAATAGGGCAGGAATTTATCTCCCCCAATATCCAATGTCCGGAAAACCGTTGGCTTCCCTGGAAATCGAGTCAGAATCCCTTTGTAAATTTCAAATTGTTCCTCCTCGGTTGGAAACGCGGAATGAACATAAAAGATGAACTCTGTTCGAAAGAGCCCGATGCCATCGGCGCCGTTGGATGTGGCTTGACCGATGTCTACTTCCGTGCAGCAATTGGCGCCGATTTGGACCTTGACGCCATCTCTTGTCTTCGTTTCTTCGTGGGCCGCCTTAACAACCTTACTCTTATACGCTTCGAACTCTTTGATTGTGTGTTGATACGCGGTCAATATATCTTGCGGTGGGTTGATAAAAACTGTCCCGGCATGACCATCAATCAAAATTAGGTCGCCGTCTTCTACCTTTTCTGCCATTTCACTGGCCAATCCAACAGCCGGAATTCCGTAAGATCTTGCCAGGATTGTGGCGTGAGACCCAAGTCCGCCAATTTTGGTCACAAGACCTTTAATTTTCTGTTCTGATGAAGGCGGGATAATGGAAGGATGCACCACATCGGTGACGAGGATTCGCTCCGCCGCTTTCTCAAGAACGGCTTTGGCTTGAGGAGTCTGGATGTAATCTTTCAGCTTAGTGAAAACATCCCGGATATCCATAAATTTATCTTTGAAATAGGGACTTTGAATTTTGTTGAAATTGGTTTCAGTTTGATCGAGGATATGATCAATGGCCTGGTTCATTCCTACTTTTTTCCCTCGGATTGTTTTAACAATACTATCAATCAACTCCATATCTTCAAGAACTTGTGATTGGAATTCAAAAATAGCGCTTTCCGCCTCGCCAATATCAGCGGCTACTTGCTTTTGGAGGTAAAGAAGTTCTTCTTTTATAATGGAAATTGTGTTGGTAAACCGCTCAACTTCGACTTCGATATCACCGGTGATTATTCCGTCTCGTATATGAGCCGGTTTCTTCGGATGCAAAAGAAGGGCTTCTCCAAAAGCCACCCCCGGCGTGAGGGCAAATCCATTATGGGTTGAGACGGAGGCTTCCTTTTTTATTGATTTGGTTGGTGCAAGAAAGGGGAACTTTATTTTAAGAGGTGAGTTGGCCATAAAACCTCCCGACCGATAGGCTCAACCAGATTATCCCATAACGCTTTTTGAAAATAGTAGCGTCCCTCATTGAGCCTTGACCGGACCGTTTCAATAGAAATGTTCAATGCCAAGGCGGCGTCCTCGCATGACAATTCTTGCATATCAACCATAATTACCGCCTCGCGAAAACCGTTGGACAAACTTTTCAATGCATTGAGAATATTTTTTTCGGATAACGTCGCCATCAGATTCTTGGTAAGGTTTTCTTGTTGTTGCGCAAAAGTATCAACCAGTTTATTGTAAACATAAAAATCCTTCCGCAGCTTGGTGGTGACAATGTTCGGATTGGATTTCTCTTGAATACGATTATAATTGAGCATGGCTTCACTGGTCATAATCCGATAAAGCCAGGCTCGGATATTTGTCCCGCGCTCAAATTGGTGAAAAGCGCTCCACGCTTTTGCGAAGGTTTCTTCTGTCAAGGTCTCCGCCTCAACCAGGGATTGAGTCAGGCGAAACGTGGCCGAAAAAATATCGTCCATGAAGGGGTAAATGGTTTCTTGGAATTCTTTGCGTTTGGATATTTTTTCTTCAATTAGACACATATTGAATAGTCACCTCGGTACTTTTTTCTTTTTGTCCAGCGGGAATGGAGTCCCTCCGGACTTACGTATGGGGCACCATTTATTGGCCCGGCTTCGCCTTTGGCTACGCCGGGGCATCCGGCAAGTCCCGGAGGACGGAATCTCGGCGCAGCCAAGGAAGCCTTCTCCCCTGAACTTTCATTCAGGGTCCCCAGCGGAGCCGGATGGATTTGCTGGTCGCGATCAAGATATAGATGCGGCCTTCAAGGGAGAATGGCTTAAAGTCTCCCCAACAATGACGCGATCACGCCCCTCGGCTTTTGCACGATAAAGCGCACTATCGGCGGTTTTTAAGAGATCCTCAATAACGGAACCATGGTCAGGAAACGCGGAAATACCCACAGAGAAAGTGACAGGCTGAAGCGCCTTGCCCTGATGTTGCACCGTTAAACTTTTGACATCATCCCGTAACCTTTCGGCTCGTTTCCATGCCTCATCCAGGGAAATCCCAGGCAGGATGAGCAAAAACTCCTCGCCCCCATAGCGACAGGGAATATCCATGCCCCCACGAACTTGATTCTTTAGGAAACTTCCCAATAGGCGAAGAACGGAATCGCCAGCTTCATGCCCAAAGGTGTCATTGAATTTTTTAAAGTGATCGATATCAAAGATCAAAAGGCACAGGGGCTTTTGATTGCGGATTGCCCGACGGTGCTCGCGGTCCAACGCCTCCTTCATGTAGAGACGGTTATACAGCCCCGTGACGGGATCGTGAATAGATTGCGACCGCAACGCCTCGCGTAGTTTTATGTTCGCAATGGCTAAACCAATATAGTCAGCCACAGACCCCGCGAGACTTTGCTTGGCCTTTTCGAAAGATACCTCTCCTCGAAGGTGTAAAACACCTTGTACTTCCCCGTAGGCAATGATGGGTGCGCATAAATAATCTGATGGTGATTCGCCCAGGTGACCGCAGGAATGATCGGCGCTGGAACCCGAACCTGTCACCACATGCATTCTTCCTCGCCTTAAACCCACACACTCGTTTGGTGCAAACTCCTGCTCACCAAGAAGTGGCCCTCCCCATTCAATGGCAACCTCTGCGATATTTTGCACTGTGTTCAACCTATACAACCCCCCTTGAGTATCAGGAAATAGCTTCTGGCAAAAACGCGCAACGACGCGGTAGGCTTCTTCGAGAACAAAACAGGTATGAAGCGAATCCCCCATTTCACTGAGAACGCTAATCTCCTGATTGCGTTCGGTAAGTTTCTTCATCGAAATTTTTAACTTTTTATGGATTTGGTCCAGATCTCTTTCCACCCTCTTACGATCCGTGATGTCGCGGATATTGCATTGAATCACATTCTCACCGTCAGCCTGATAAATGTTACTGACAAACTCGACTTCCCTGGGCTGTCCATCTTTCGATATAAGAGGTAAGTCTTCATAACGGACATACCCGTTCGTCTGCAGTTCATGGAAAGCCACATGGGCCCGCTTCTGATCTTCAAAGAGACCAATTTCCCACAGTTGTTTCCCCGCGATCTCATCTCCAGAATAACCCAGCAGTTCCTTAATAAAGGGATTTGCGTCATTGATTTTCCCCGTGTGGGCGTCGAGAATCAAGATTCCATCCTTTGCTGATTCAAAGAGCCGACGATAACGGATTTCGGAGGAGACCAAAGATTTTTCCGTCCTCATATCAGCACCTTTATCACTTCGATATATAGAGAAAGGGATTTTTCATTTAAATACGCGAGGAGAGGAGATGGCGTGTTCCTTCGTTTGTCAGCGATGATGTTCAAAAGCGTGTCCCCCTTGACCTGATTGAGTGAGGGGATCTATGTCACCCTTAATGTCCCGACTGATATCCACCCTTGCGGGTCATGAGGAGTATCCATGCGGGGCCGGTTCATATTGATAACTCAACCCGATAGTGTAATTTTATCCAAATGAACCAAATTCCGTATATTAGATAATCTATAACAAAGTCATTTAGAAAACTTATATTCCTATTCAACGTCTTTCGGCGCCCGCCATAGATGACCACACTGCCAAACCATATTCCCCCGGTCCCCGGACAGGGGTCTATTTTTTGCGAAACAGTTCAAGAAATCTGTTCTCAGTGGAAAGAATAAGTTTGGTGTCTTGAGGAAGAGCTTTTTTGTAGGCCTCTAAGGTGCGCACATACTTATAAAAGTCCGGATCGGCATTCATGGCCCGAGCATATACGCGAATGGACTTGCCTTCCGCATCCCCTTTAATGGATTGGACCTCCCGGTAGGCCCAGGACTCAATTTCCTGCAAATCTTTGGAAATCTTTCCTTGGATCTTGGCTTTTTCCCCCAATCAAACGGATCGAATCTTCTGGGCGATGCGCTGGCGTTCAGAAATCATCCGGTCATAAACCTTGGATTCCACACTTGCCTCATAAGCAATCCGTCGGAGTTGAACATCAATGATCTCAATGCCAAACTCCTTCAATCCGGCCCGGGCTTTTTCAATAATAATGCCGCTCAAGGCCTCTCGCCCCACCGACACCGGATCGATTTCCCCGACCACCTCTTCCTCCTCAGCATGGGATTGGTTTTGGCCCTGTTTTTGGGCGTTCGCTCGTTCTTTGATTTTATCGAGGATCGCATTCGAGTTGCGGACCGCCTCCACCAAATTGTTGTTTGACACGGCGTCGCGCGTAACAGCGTCCAGAATTCCGTCCAACCGCAGGCGCGCGCCGTTTTCGGTTTGGACAGTTTGAAGGAACAACAAAGGATCCACAATCCGCCAGCGTGCGGTCGTGTCCACCTGGATGTACTTCTTATCCTTCGTCGGAATTTGGTTCGGGTAACCGTCCCAATTAAGAATTCGCTTATCGAAACGCCGGACCTTCTGAATGAAGGGAATCTTAAAGTGAAGGCCGGCTTGAGTGACTTCCGATCCAACCGGTCGGCCAAACTGCGTGATCACAACTTGTTCCCATTCCGAAACAGTATAAGTCGAGGCGGTTAAAATAATGGACGCAACAATAACAGTGATCGTTAAAATAAGGGTTTTTGTTTTCATGGTTTTTCTCCTAGAAGGTTAGATCCCGATTGTTTCTGCTGGAACACCGGCAAAACCCCTTGAACGCCTTTATCAACGATCGTGAGAGATGTGAATCGAGAATAGAGCACTTCCATCGTCTCCAAATAGAGACGCGTCCGGGTAATGGTTGGCGCAACTTGATAGGCCTTTAGAACGGTTCTGAACCGGGCCGCCTCTCCCTCGGCGCGATTAACAATAGCCACGGCATAGCCTCGAGCGTCTCGTATAGACTGTTCGGCTTTGCCGCGTGCCTCTGGGATCACGCGATTGTATTCCCGCTCGGCATGGTTGATCGCTTGCTCCTGCTCCTGTTTGGCGGAATTGACATCGTTGAAGGCAGGACGCACCTTTTCAGGGGGATTGACATCCTGAAGCTTCACAGTCACGATGCGGATTCCAATGTCGTACCGGTCCAGCACTTCTTGGGTCAGCCGATGCGCTTCCTCGGCAATCTCCACTCGGCCCACGGTCAAAACATCGGTCACCACACGATCCCCAACCACCCGGCGAAGAACCGATTGAGAAACATCTCGGAGATTTTTGGTCACCTCCCGGGTATTAAAAAGATATTTTTTGGGGTCAGATATCTGGTATTGCACGATCCATTCGACATTCGCCACATTGAGGTCCCCGGTCAAGGTCAGAGACTCCTCTTTAAATCCTTGATTCGAATAGTCGGTTCGAGATCCCACCTTTCCCTTGGTTCGGAAACCAAACTCCTCCTGAAGAATAACTTTGGTTTTCACTTTGATCGCCTGCTCAAGGCCAAACGGCAACTTGAAATGAAGACCTGGAGGCTGAGTCGACACGTACCGACCGAAACGAAGGATAACCGCCTCTTCGCTTGGCTCGACGGTATAAACGGAGGAAAATGTCCCCAGTCCAACCAACACCAACCCGCCTATTAAAATCAGCGCTTTGCGGGAATTAAAGCCCGGTCCGAATTTCTCCGAAATAGTTTCTGTAAATTTCTGTATTTCATTCTTAGCCTCTTCCCATTCATTCATCTTTCGATCCTCCTAATTTCATGTTTTTATAGGGAGCTCCCTTGATTTGATGAACACCTGTTTCTTTCCAATAATGAACCGGGTCTTTAAAATCCAGATCAAGAGGGCCTGCCAGTTTCTGATATCCACCGGCAAAGTTATGACTCTGCCAAACTGTGGCCTGATAGGGAAATTTCGCATGCGTTAAGGGACCATCCTTGCCTAGCATGGCCAAGACGGTGATGAAGGCGAACAATGATCCCATTATTATGCTCATAAAATCCCATCCTTTAATAACACCATTTTACCCGCACGGATATATTCCGTAAAATAGATATTCTGAACATACTTCATTCATTATATAAATGATTCAAACGGCAGCCATCCGAGCTAACATCTATTCCATGATGGGAAATGCTCCCCGCTTTCAATCTTCAAGGGAGGAGGCGGCCAACTCCCTTATTCATCTGGCCGGATTCGGCCTCAGTCTTGCGGCAGCCATTGTGATGGTCGTGCTCTCAAGCCTTCAGGGCACAGTCCGGCATATCGTAAGTTGCAGCATCTATGGTGGAACTCTCCTTTTCCTCTATCTCTCTTCAACCCTGTACCATTTCCTTACTCCGGGAAACACCAAAAGGATTTTCCGGTTGGTTGACCACAGCTCCATATTCCTCTTGATCGCAGGCACCTACACACCATTCACGCTGGTGACATTGTGGGGCGCGTGGGGATGGTCTCTTTTTGGGGTGATCTGGGGGCTGGCTGTTTTGGGAATTTCCATGAGGATTTTCATAAAAAAGAAACACCCTGCGGTTTCAACGACCACCTTTCTCCTTATGGGATGGATGATTGTGATCGCCATCAAACCTCTCATCTTAGCGATACCGCTTGGTGGGTTTGTATGGTTGGTGGCGGGCGGCGTATTCTATACGGCGGGTGTGTGTTTTTTCATGCTTGACCACCGCTATCGCTATTTCCACGCGGTGTGGCATCTTTTTGTTCTCATGGGAAGCGTCTGCCATTTTATCTCCATCCTTTTCTATGTGTTACCTCGTCCCTAAGACTCACCTCAAGCACAAGAAAATCGTTCTTACTTAACAGTGGAATCCTTCTTCTCCTTGAATTTATTCTGGGCATTTTCACGCCTTCTTTTAATTCTTTCCAGGCACCCTCAATCCCATCCTTAACCTCATGCCATGCCTGGCCGCTTTCGATTTTTAAACTTGACAGCTTTTCTCTCAAAACGTTTTGTTTTGATTGAATGGTTTTAATGTGTTCCTGTATATCCCCTTTTGAATCATCCTTATAATCGCTTGCCTTCCCAATCTAATGGTCAATTTCCGATCCCCATTTCTGAAGTTTTTTTTCAACTTTTCCTTGGTATTTTTCCTTTTCCGTCTGTTGCATGTTTTTTTCTTTCAATTGCATAACACTCTCCCCTAACAATTATTGAAGATTTCCGAATTTTCACTCAAACCGCCCGGCCAACTCCAGCTCTTCTTTATTTTCCTCTTCCCGTCCCGCGATGGATTTTTCATTTTTCACTGATTCTTCTTTCGCCTTTGTCTTTAAATACCGAATGGTCCATCGTTGTCGGATAACGACCGGAAGCATCATCAAAAGGGCTGCAACAACGCCCAACCCCATGCTGGTCAACAAAACGACAGCCAAGGAACCATCATAATTCCAATACAGAAAGTGAACACTGATGGGAATCGCATTTTGTATGGCAAAATAACTGGCCACAATGGTGATTAAAACAGAAAAAATAAGAAGCAAAATCATAAATAAAGTCCTCCTCCCTTCAGAATGGCGCCCGCCAATTAATTGGCGGGCGCCTTGAATCAAAAGGTCCGTTTTATAAGGACTATTATCGCGCTCGCGCCAATGTCCCGATCGCTTCCCCGCTCACAACGATCTCAACCCGACGGTTTTTTTGCCGGCCTTGAGCCGTTTTATTGGATTCGATAGGATTGGATTCACCAAATCCCTGGTATTTGATGGAATTCGATGACACTCCCTGTTTGACAAGGTAATCCCGTGCTGACTGGGCTCTTTTTTCCGACAATTGCTGATTGAAAGCATCGCTTCCGACACTGTCAGTGTGTCCTTCAACATTCAATTTTAAACCAGAATGAGAGGATACAATTCCCGCCACCTTTGCCAATTTTTCTCGAACCGGCTGCCCCAACGTTGAACTTCCCGTTCTGAAAAGAGCATCAGACATGTTGACAATGAGCCCCCGAGCGGAATCTCGTGTTTGAAGAACGGAATTCAACTGCTGCAAGAGCTGCGCACGAAGGACAGCTTGATCACCTTCGGCCATTTGGGCCCGCTTATTCGCCATAACCGTCTGACCTTTGGCTTTGTCAGCGGCGGTCCGGGCGGAAGCGGCATCGGCTTGAGACTTGATGGACGATGCGGTGGCACTCGTGGCCAGATCCAGAGCCGCGGCACGTTCCGTATCCGATTTTCCTTTTGCTTGCTTAGCCTTGGCTAGAGCATTTTCCGCCATGGCTTGACCCGCAGTGGCTTTGGCAGCTTGTTTGTTCGCGCTCATTATTTCTTGTGCGGATTGTTTGCGTTCCGCCGCTAGTCCCTCTGCCGCTTGGCGTTTGAGGGTCAGTGAACGGCTATCTTCCGCGCTTTGAACGGCTTGGCGCGCTGTCTTAATTCTGTGTTTTCTGCCGCCGTCTTTTGTTTCGGATAATGTAAGAAGTTTCTCCGCGTTTTTGAAACTATCCGCCTCATACTTTTCTGCCCCTGCTGCCTTGGCAATCTTGACGGCATTTCGGGCCTGGTAAACATAGAATGGTGTCTCTTCATCCATAACTTGCGGCTGGCGGTCCGTAGCTGAGATGTTTTTCGTGTATTGTCCTCTCGGAAGCAACTCGTATGTAGCTTCCATTAACGATATCTTCTCATCCTCGTCCGGCTTGATGGCGTTTTCCAAAATAACAACATCACTTGGCTGTGAAACTGCAAAGTACGGTTCCGCTGTAACAAGCAGGCTCAACGTTTGAAGTGATGATTTTGCCCTCAGGTAACTTTCGCCGTCATCAAGAATCAACTCTCCCAAGTTGGTCGCCCGTCCATCTGGGGAAATGGCCCAAAAGACATAGGTTAGGTATTCAGCCCCGAACTGATTGGGCGGCGTTAAATCTTCAAACCATGCCTTTATATTTGTTACACCCGCATCGTTCCAAACTTTAGCCTCGCCTTTTGAGGCGGGCAAAAGAACCGTCCCTTTAAAATCAATTTTCACGGATCCTCTTAGACTCCGATAATTGATCGCTTTAGCCGGTGTTTGTACGACCGAGACGTTGTAAAGCGGATCCGTCTTGGTCGCAGCGGCTTGACTTTGGTGTTGCACCGTCAAGAACGCGGTGAATATAATCAATGCAATTAACTTTTTCTTCATTTAACTATCTCCTTTATCTCTAATTTAACTTTTCATCATTCTTTCCTTAGTGTCCAAAAAGGGAATTTAAATGGAAACAAATTCAAAAAGGGTTTTATTCATTGGATGATTTTGGGAATCATAATGGTTGCTCTCCAATTCCAGGCGGACCTCATCCAGTAGAATCCTTAATGAGCGAATCTCATCTTTGAGGTGACGAATTCGGCTCTTTCCATTAATTATTTTTATATACGCTGCTTGTTTCTTCATGGTTTTGCTCCTTTTAAACTTTGCCAGGCCTCCTCCGAACCTCATTTTTTTATCAACGATGAGCTATCCCAATCGGGATCCGGCACCCTAATTGACATCTCAGGGAGTTTTGGCTCTCAATAAATGAATATATCCACCAGAGAAGAAGTATGGGGAGAACACTTAACAAACTCATTGCGAATCTCGCATCATGTATTCATTTCGTATCCGCGTATGCCCCACATGCGAATCTTGGCGAAGGGCTCTGCGGCCACCTTCCAATTCGGTGTGCCGACGATATTCGTCGTCCCGCATGGCTCGGTACCCCTTCCCGTTCCTGTCTCCATTCTTTTTAAGACGAGTCCCTTTTGACATATTTACCACCTTTTTTATTTTCATCTGTGACATAAAATATCCCTGCCCATATCTATTATTTGTTTTGCGCCACGTTATCTACAAGCTTGTCGATTTTCAAGGTCTCTCTAGGCAGAAGACGCCTTGCCAAATCAATCCACTTCGGGGCCTGTTTCTCAATATCGGGATCATCGCATTGGTTCTTAAATCCGGAAGAGTCCTTTTCTTGTAATGTTTGTAGATAAATTCTGGCGATGAGATAGGCGTCGTCTAAGTATCGAAAAAATCCCGAATCGTTCGCCGGGAGAAAGTCCGTTGGATTATAAAGATAGTCCAGAGCAAAAACGTGTATGCGTCTGACTCTAATAGGCAGCCCCGATTCGTTGCTCCAATGCCGCAATTGAGCAATCATCTTGGGCAGGGCCAGAATCATCTGGCGAAGGGGTTGCCCGTAACGCACCGCTTCCCGCGGGCCGGTCAGCTGTCTTATGGCGGATGTGTAATGATTCTGTGGGTCAGCGGAAAGCAGCTTTAATTGTTCTCCCAAGGCTTTTAGCATGGATGACTCCTTTTCCTTTCATAGATCCATGGTACCCAAAGAGTCTATGTTCCGTAAATTAGATAATCTATAATGGGGTTATTCATCAAACTTATGATCCCATTCAACTACCACCATCTTTATTATTTTTACGTGATCGCCAAGTCAGGCAGCATTGTCAAAGCGTGCGAGACGCTCCTTTTATCTCAACCAGCGGTCAGCACACAGCTTAAGCAATTGGAACAATCATTGGGGTCGCCTCTGTTCGAACGGAAGAAGCAGCGCTTGCACCTGACCGAACAGGGCCGGTTTGTCCTTGATTATGCGGAGAGCATCTTTGAGATGGGACAGGAGCTTAAGGACAATCTAAAGGATCACCCCAAGACGGCAAGGCCGACGATCCGAATAGGAATCCTCAGCGGAACCCCCCGCGCCTTCGGGCACGCCCTGGTGGAATGCGTGTTAGACCGGTTCCCATCCGCGTATGTCAACGTGCGGGAAGACCCATTAGAAACACTTCTTAAAGAATTAAAGGACCAACATCTCGATGTTCTATTAACATCCATCAGTATCCACACCCATGAACAAGGCCTGTTTCTTAGCCACTTGATCGGCAAGGTTCCCATTGTCTTTGCGGCCGCTCCGTCCATTGTGCGTCAACACAGAGAAGTTTCGCCAAAATTGAGTGGCGTCCCATTTATTCTCCCCTCATGGCCCAGCCACATACACAACCAAATCCTGGACTTCTTGGCAGAGCGGAAGATTGAGCCCAATGTGGTAGTAGAAGCGGAGGACGCAGAACTGGTACGCCACTTAGCCATAACAGGCCGCGGTATCGCTCCGCTAAACGCCTACACGGTGTCCGTTAATCAACCGCGGAACTCGCTCTCCGTCTTAAAATCAAAAAAGCCCCTCCGCCTTTATGACTCTGTTTTTCTTGTCGCCAGAGAGCGCAAATGGCCCAACCCCTTGGTCGAATACCTGATAAAATCGTTCCGGCTTCCGACAAAAGCCACATAAACCAGCGCTCCTCAACCAATCGTCAACTCTTTGTTTTTCACCAATTCACCAAGCTTTTCCTTAAGGTTTAAAATAATCCCCTTTGTGCCTGTCCATCTGTTTCCGCAATTCTTGCCATTAGTCTTATTAAATGGCCTAACAACCTCCACCAAAATCGTGATCACAGGAGTGCGAGATGAATAACGAGATGCCCCCAAAGGAGAGGATGGAACGAATTCTTGAATTAATGTCGCAGGCCGCACTGAGATTGGCTGAAAAAGGTGGCCCCAATAATAACGCCGAAGAGGAAAAACCGTTCAGATGGAAGGTGATTCAAGTTAAGAAAAAATCCGACGGCCTTGAATTTAAGATTCAATTGGACGCACCTGAGAAAAATCTGACTCAAACTCAATCCAAGCCCCCAAGAATCCAATTATTTTTGAAACAGGCCCATGAACTTCACCGTCGCCTAGAGGAAAATCCGCGACTAAAAAAATCAGCTTTGGCTAAGGAAATCGGAATTAGCCGGTTTGAATTGAGGCACAACCTGAAATTGCTTAACCTGTCTCCCGAAATTCAGAAATTCCTTCTGGCATTGCCTCCGAGCAGAAAGAAATATCCAATCACAAAGAAAAAGCTTCGAAAAATCTCAACAATAATTGATCACCAGAAACAAAGAGACGAGTTCTGCCTTCTGCTTTCAAGCATTTATGGTGGGATCTGGAGATATGAAGTTGGTGCGGACATTAAAACAACTGGTCAACAAAAAATGCTGCCAACTTAACTATTGAACGCCAAAAGATTCAAGTCCTGCCACGACGTGTTGACCAGACGGTATTCAAAATACCTGAAAACCATTGATAATCAAGAAGGCGGTTCGAATTTTAGAATGGGGTGACCGACTGGACGACGTTAGAACCTATTTGATGGACCAGATTGCCTAATTATCTTGGCGAAACACTCATTAAGACAGAGGGACCGTCTTGCAATCTTCAAACGTTATATTGCAGGGCAATCGAAATTTTAGCTTTGCGTTCATAATTCCGCCGACTTTCATTCCTTCGATCACTGTTGTTCTTGGAGATTCCACCGCCATTCGGACGGTTTCAGTAGCAGAATCACAGCCCAAGACGATAGCGGCATCATAATTCTTCATTTCTTTTTTCAATTTTTCCCTTTTGCCGGATGTCCACATACACATAAACCATTCATGATAAAAACGAGGTTTGAAAACTTTTGCTTTGACCCCCTTCTCCTTCAATCGCAATTGAAGGTCCTTGATGTATTTTTCAAAAGGAGGTGATTTGAAGATACTCTTAAAAAACTGCATGAAAGGCTTTTGTTCTCTTACAGCAACCGTCGCTCCCGGACACATCGTACAAGGAACAATCAGGGCAGAATTTAATCCTTGTACTTGAGAAACCACATCCAAATCTTCAAAGTGAATTGGCATTTGCCTGTCCTCCTATTTTCGTTGTACGTGAGATTTTATTCCAAAAAGTTGACCAGTGAAAGGTTCCAACCATCCAATCAGGGGTATTTGAAAAGGATTGATTCTGTATACGGGGTGGATGATCCAACGGTATTCAAAACCGGATCAGGCCAAATAAGTGATTTAATTGAGTCTTTTGGCGATTTTGGGGCCATTTTTCCTTATTTAGCAGGATTAGGCGGTCGATTGGGATCACGCATGGAAACCGTAAATGTATAAAGCGTAGGTATTAAGATGAGCGTGATAGAAGTGGCGAACATAAGGCCCCAGCTCATCGCCAGCACCATGGGGACCAGAAAGGGCTCAGTCCCCCCCCATCCATAGACAGTGGGAAGAAGGCCCAGAACGGTTGTGATAGTGGTCAGAAGAACAGGCCTCAAGCGAACCTGTGCCCCTTCCACAATATCAGCTAGTGACATGCGCCCGCCATGCTTATCCTTTTTCTGGTTTAAGTAAGTGACCATGACAAGGGAGTCGTTGACAACCACGCCCATCATCCCGAGGCTCCCTATCATCCCGAGGAAACTCATGGGAAGATTATGTAAATAAAAGGCGACAATGATGCCCACAAAACCGAAGGGAATGGCGATCATGATTAAAAAGGGCTGCGAATAAGAATTCATGAGTAAAATCAAAATGAAATAAATGGCCAGGAGAGCGCAGAGAAAGGCGATCTGAAAATTCTTCATGCTCTCCGCCGTCTCTTCTTCCTGACCGCCAAAGACCATGGATAGGTTGGGGATGGTGGCAATCTCATCTGCAAAGGCCTCCCGGACCGCCTCATTCGCTTCTTTGGATGTAAGTACGGCCCTCTCCACGTCCGCGGTAATTTTAATCGATCGACGACCGTTAAAGTGCTCGATGCTTTCAACAGACCGGGATTCCTCAAACCTCGCCAGCGTCTCGATGGGGACCAGGTGGCCCGTGTTGTTCCGGACCTTTAAATCCTCAAGAAACCCAAGCTTCCGCTTCTGATCTGGAGAAAGGCTCACCCGAAAATCGATCTCCTCTCCATCGCGCCGGATGGATGTGGCCACCTTGCCGTCATAGGCCACGCGAATGGTGTTGGCCAAGTCCAGCGCAGTTAACCCGGCTGCGGCCATCTGTGGGTGATCTAAGATCAGGTCGATTTCTTTTTTGCCGATCCGGTTGGAAGATTCAAGATTCTCCACCCCCTTCAGCTTCCCTAAAAATCCAATAATTTTCTTCTCATATTTTTTGCACAATTCAATTTCATCTGAAACCAGCCGTATGGTGATGGGCGCACCGACCGGAGGCCCATCCTGCATCTCCCGGATATTCAGCATTTCAAAATCGCTAACATCCTTCATCTTCTCTTTTAAGTCATCGATGATCTGTTCGCTTCGGACATCCCTTCGCCCGGAGGGGTGTAGAAAAACAGTAATGAGGGCCCAATTTTCATGCAAAGATGGATCAGCCGCGGCCTCCTCCGTTCGGTGATCCCCAACATTGGTCTTATACCCGATCATAAGGTTCTCTGGGATGTCGGCCACGTGCTTCTCGACTTTCTTGACAGCCTTCAAGGTCTGGCCCAGTGATGTTCCTGTTTTGGTTTCCATGACAATGTAGAAAAGGTCAAAATCTTCTGTCGGAAAGAGTTCAAACCGTGTTTGCGATCCCACTAGGCCCGCAATAAGAAAACTAATCAGCACAAAAAACCCGATGGTTTTTTTCCGGTTCCGTAACAAGCGGGTTAACATTCTCCCATACCAGCGGCGGATGGCGTTCATGTACTGATCTCTTTTTACTGAAAAAAACTTCCTTCTTTTTATCGACAAATGCGAAGGGAGAAGCGTGATAGATTCTAAGAAGCTCGCCCCAAGTGTCAGGATCACAACAATAGGGATGGTCTGTATAAACTTACCGAGAATCCCGGTCATAAAAAACATGGGAATAAAGCAGAGCATAGAAGTGGCAATGGTCGCCATAACAGGACGAAGAACTTCTTGGGTGCCGAAAACAGCCGCCTCTTTATAATCCATTCCCTTTTCCTGATGGCGTGTGATGTTTTCGGCAATCACGATGGCGTCATCAACCAACATTCCCAGAACGAGGATAATTGTGATAAGGGAGATCTGATTGGTGGTGACATCGAAAACTGGAAAGAATATGTAGGCGAGCAGAATCGATAGCGGGATCCCGATTGCCACCCAAAGGGCCGTATAGAGGTTCAAGAAAATAAAGAGTGAGAGACAGACGAGAAAGAATCCGATAACCGCATTATTGGAGACGATATTCAATAGGGATTTGGTGTAGTAGGTGTAATCGACGACTTTGATGATCTCTATCCCTTGATCTTTATACAGATGTTCGTATTTACTTAAAATACCGTCGATTTCCCGGCTTAGATCAATGACATCCGTCGTTCCGCGGCGTTTAACCACCAGGTTGATACTGTTCCGACCGTTGGTGCGGCTAATAATATCCCTATTCTTAAAGCCATCCTCCACAACCGCAATGTCGCTGACCCGTACGTGTTTCCCGGAAAAATTACTCCGAATAATAACCTCGCCAACGTCCGTCAATTCCTCAAATTCAGAAAGGGTAACGATCTTCTTTTCATCCACAAACGACTCCAGCGTTCCGCCGGTAGCTTTTACATTCCGGGCCTCTACCGCTTTTAAAATCTCAGGAAAAGACACGTAATATTTATCCATCTTCTCCAGGTCCGCTAGGATTTTAACCTCTCTTTTCCGGTAGCCGATTTTATCTATGGCACCAACTTTTCCGACCGATTTAATTTCCTCTTCCAACCCCTTGGCTATCTTTCGGAGCTCCCATTCCTGGCTCTCATCCCCAACAATGGCCACCTCCAAAATGGGAAAATCAGTTGATTTCATCTCATTAACTGCCGGCCAGTCTTCCACTGCATCCGGCAGATTTTTCACCCGGTCAACGGCGTTTCGAATATCCTCTTTCACCTGCCCCGTATCTTCCGAGTCAGAATCCACCACTACAAAAATCATGGACATCCCCTCAATCGAAAATGAGGTCATCTCATCAATACCGTCAATTTTCTCAAGCTCATCCTCAAGGGGATCCGTTACATTAATTTCCACATCTTCTGGTGAAGCGCCGGGATAGAAGGTAGAGATAGTTAAAATATCGAAGTCAACGTTGGGGGCATCCTGTCGGGGAAGCCTGGTAATGGATAAAACACCCACCACCAGGATAAAAACGAGCAGCAGGTTGGTCATTTTTTTGTTTTCAACAAAATAACGGGTTATATTCATAACTTATTCCTTATGGCATTTATCCTAACAAATGGCATGTATCGAAAAAAGTTGCGGATTATGGATTATAAGATATGGGGAACTGTTAGGTCGACGTCAGAACCTACTTGATTGGGAACGCAGCTTGAGTTTAGGAATCAGGATGCCAGGAGCCTGAAGAAGCAATAGGCGGTCTCAGTCAAACCAAAGACTGGCCAAATCCCCCAAACAAATATCCAATAAAATACCGTATTTTTTTGGATTTCCATCATTCTGTTCCAAATAAAGAAGGGGATAGCCGAATACCAAAAAGGAACCGATCCAATAAGGGCCAACAAGAATCCCCATTTCTGTCCATACAACATTCCGACACTGCCAATAATCTGGATAGGTCCCCAAAAGAAGCTGTCTGCCCATGCGTATCCTTGATTAAATGCAAAATAGGCCTTGGGATCGGTGGTGCTTGGATCACCGCCGTAGACATTTTTAATGGTCCACTCTCCCCGAGGTTTAATGACAGCAACAAGTTGCATTGCCATTAAAAAGGTGGTCAGCAATAACCCCACAAGGGCCACTATCCACGTCATAATTGTTATTTCCATATTTAACCTCGAATAATCTTACTTCAAACCTTTGATTTGATGGATTCCTAGAGGAATTAGAGACTTACGCACTGAACAGCTAATGCAATCATGATCAGTGCTATGAAGGTCCATAATATTCCGAAAATGTAAGCGGTTATCTCTCCGTTACGAGTTCCAATTTTTAAACCGCGTTTCTTTAATACAATTCTTGTAATGATAAATTGACCAGGAAAATAAAGATAAACACCACCGCCTACTAAAGCAAAAACTGGCCACCATTTATTTTCAATAATCATTAGAAATCCAGCCAATGGCAGGATCCATGCAAGGACGACATCCATAATTCCCTGGCTGTAACGCTCAAAAACAAGCATGGTTGAATCCATTTCCTTTTCGGTTTCTGATAGACCAAGTTTGGTAGCGAGTCCGTTGTTAAAAACCGCTAGTGTTTGTCCAATCCAGCATATTAATCCTAAAACTATCGCAGCAATTCCAACAATTGTGGTCATTTCAATATCCTTTATTAATAGACGAATGGGATAAAGGCCTTCGTCCTTTGAGACCAAGAGTCAAACTGATCCCCGTATTTGGCTCTTAGGTGTTTGGTGAGCGGAGGAATGAAGTAAAAAATGAAACCCATACCAAGTATCAAGGGGACCAGAAGAGCCCAAAAGCTGGCGCCGACCACCGCCCACGCTCCCACCCAAAGAAAGTCACCAAAATAATTGATATGCCGGGCGTATTTGAATAGTCCTTCTGTATAGAGTTTGCCACGGTTTTCAGGCCTTTGTTTAAATTTCCTTCGTTGATATTCGGAAAAGGTATTCAGATAACCACCAAGCAAGAACACGCCAATGGCCAAAACATCTATAACCCCGAGAGATCTCAACGAGTTACACCCAAGAAACGCAAAACCAACCTGATAAACGAAGAGGGCAAAGGTGACCCCCCCAAATTCAGACCAGTCAAATCTCCTCTCAAGAAGACCGAAGAAGGTTAAATAAATCCTAAAAAAAGTTATCAAACCAAAAGAGAAGAGAACGACCCGCCTTGCCAAATCACCAGTCCCTTGAAAAAGAATCCAACCTGCGATGACGAAAAAAACACCATGCAATATGTTACATGATGTTCGTGGGATAACTGATTTTTCCTGCTCTCCATGCATTTTCAATGCCTCAGGCAATTAATTTAAAGCCTTCGATCTCCCTTGTATAAATTTAATGATCTCTTCTGCTGCCTTGGAAGGACCATCAATTTGGTCTTGGAGTTTTTTCAGTCGCATCATATTTTCTTTATAGCTTTTGTTCGTTATCAATTTTTTAATCGAATTTTCAATTTCGCCTTGGGCTAAGGATTGTTTAGGCAACAATATCCCTGCCCCTTGGCGACGGACGAGGCTGACATTCCCGACCTGCTCCGCGTGCATAGGGACACCAATCAATGGCGTCCCTGAGTGGATCGCCGTCTGGACCGTTCCAGCTCCCCCATGAGTAATGGCGATATCCGCCATGGGATTAACAAGATGAGTGGGAACATGGGGAAGAACCAATACGCGGTCGGAAACGTTTTTTAAATCACTCTGAAGAATTGTCGTTGTAACAACAACGGCTTGTAAATCAAGTCGCCCAACTATATCGATAATGGAGCCAAGGACTTTGGGAGAACCGGACACTCCCATGCCACAAAAAAGCTTTGTCCGCTTCGTATCAAAGTGTTTCTTAACATTTTCAGGAATGCCCCCAGGAAGCTTGGCAAAACATGGCCCTCCATATCGATAAAGAGGAGGTTTATTGAAATACGCAGGATGACGGGGCGTGTAATTTAGTAGCTCTTCATGGGTAATTTTTAAGATTTCGGGTGTGTCCATCACGAGCGTCAGATCGCCGGCCATAAAATCCAATGTTGTCTTATAGTTCGGTAAACCCAATTCCGTTGCAAGTTGATTAAAAGGTTTTAACCATACTTTCATTCGTGGGATAAACCAATTTATAAACCAATCCATCGGTAAATGGCGAAGAAGGCCAATAAAGGATGGAACAAACTCACCCATTTTCCGATCAAAGAAGGGGGCTGTAAAAGGTCCGGGTTGTTGAACAATAATCGGGATTCCAACAAGTTGAGTAGAGAGGTAGGAAGGCAAATTCCACCCGATAAGAACAGCATCTGCTTTGGTTTCTTTCAGGGCCTCCGCTTCCCGCGGAACATAATCTTTCAATTCCTCGTAAGTGAAAAAGCTGTCACGAAAAGGATTCCCAACTTCAGCCCGGTTGAATTTCATGTAGGTGTTTGCTCGCTCCGGACTCATAGTGGGCTGAATAGTTACAACATTAAAGCCCTCACTTTCCGCAACCCAATGATAGGGCCCTCCGTGACTAAAAAATATAACCTCCTGCCCCATATCGCGAAGCTTTTTCCCAATCTCAACCAATCGAGAAACTTCAGAAAGGTAATAGCCGTGCGGAAAGCAAACGATCTTCAATCTGGTTTCCTCCAAATTAAATTTCTTACGGGTATAATTTTACAAAAAAGGGGTCAAGTCTTGACCGGTGACAGGTCGAAGGATCTGTGGGACAAAAAAGAACCCAGAGTCCCTCACCCCCGTCGGGTAAAAAGAAACCGGGCTTGTTTTTGGTTAACCTATATTGGTAAAGGGATGAACCGCGCACTTGTCAAGCTTGACCCCTTGCTGACCTTGCTCCTCGATCGGGATTTCTGCTTAATTTCTTTCGTTTGATTTATCCAAAATCCTATCATTCTTTATCAGGAACGTGGACATAGGAGGGAATAAAATGGAAAAGGACACTTCAAAACCGAAAATTCATGCTGCCACAACGTACAAGTTGTATGTCTTTTTCTGCATTTGTTTATCGTCGGGTCTCATTATAATGCTCAAATTTCCGGAGATGCACTCACTTGGGCCTGAGATCGATCCGCTGTCTTTTAAAGTGTATGGTTTACCCGTTAAAGGATGGAAGATAATCCACCTGATCTCCTCGTTGGTTGTTGTTTTTCTTACCGTATTACATATCTACTTCAACCGTGATTGGATAAAAAAAGTTGGGGAGAAGAAACTTAATCTAAATGTAGTGATTGGACTTTTGTTGGGCATTGCTATCATATTGTTTGGGTTATTTGCTCCCTCGGGTTAAGTCAAAAAGGGGTCACTCATTAGAAACCCCCTGTCAACAGGCTAAATAATCTCCGGGTCACAACATGTGCCTTTTCTTGGTTGGACCAAATAATTCTTTTCAAGATCCAGCGCACCCGTGTTTTCTATTTATT
>MSYE01000194.1 GCA_002176905.1 bacterium F11
GGTCATGGGCATCTCGCCTTCGACCAATCGCCGTGCCATTTCTCTTGCTTGTGAGATCAAAAGTCGATCCTTTATCAAATTGCCAACTTTGAAAAAAGGAACACCGTGTTGGGCTTCCCCCAAAATTTCTCCGGGTCCCCTTAATTTTAAATCTTCCTCAGCCAGACGGAAACCATCCAGAAATGAGCAAAAGATATCCAATCGTGCCTGAGACAATTCCTCGATGGAATCGACAATTAAAAGACATTTTGAAGGAAGGCGTCCTCTGCCAACACGACCCCGAAGTTGATGAAGTTGAGCCAACCCAAAACGTTCCGGATTTTGAATGACAAGCAAGGTTGAGTTTGGGACGTCAATTCCCACTTCAATAACAGTTGTTGAAACCAAAATAGATATTTTTCCTTCACGGAATTGATGCATTATTTTCCTTTTCTGATCGGCTGGAAGTTGGCCATGGAGGAGTCCAATAGAATAACTTTGAAAACGGGTCTGTAATTTTTCAAATTCCTTTTTGGCGGTTCGAATCTCCTTTCCATTTTTCTTTGAAAGGGCCTCGGATTCCTCAATGAGAGGTAAAACCACGTAAACCTGCTGACCTTGTTCGACTGTTTCAAAAATCTGATTCATTGCTTCGGTTTCTGTAACCTGAATTGTTTTTATTGCTGCTCGTCCCTTTGGGAGCTCGTCAATTACCGATACATCAAGGTCTCCATATAAGGTAAGGGCGAGGGTTCGGGGTATGGGGGTTGCTGTCATGATTAATACGTCAGGCTTTGCCGAGAGGGCATTTTCTACACCCTCATCTTTACTCTTGCTTAACAACCGTGCTCTTTGACGAACACCGAAACGATGTTGTTCATCAATGATGACCAATCCCATTTGATGAAATAAGACCTTTTCATTAAGAATGGCATGCGTCCCAACCAAAAGGTCAAGTCGACCAGATTGAAGTTGTTGAAGTATTTTTTTTCGTTCTGATGCGGGTGTTGACCTGGTTAATAGGGCCCATTTAACAGGAAGATCCTGAAAAAAGTGGCCCATCGTCAAAGCATGTTGTTCAGCCAATATTTCGGTTGGAGCCAATAAGGCCACTTGTTTGGAATTCTCAATGGCCAAAAGAGCGGCAGAAAGGGCGACAACGGTTTTTCCTGAGCCGACATCCCCTTGCAGGAGTCGATTCATAGGAGATGGTCTGGCCATATCTCTAAAAATCTCATTTATGGTTCGGGTTTGAGCTTGTGTGAATTCGTAGTCTAAGTGTTTCTTGAAGGGAGTTAATATTTTTCGTGTTGGATAGGATTGAAATCCTTTGGTTTCTTTTCGACGGTTTTGTCTTGAGAGTTCAAGTGCAAGTTCAAGGAAAAAGAACTCATCAAATGCGAGTCTTTCTCTTGCCTGGTCTCGTTCAATCCAATTTTGTGGAAAATGATAGTTTTTGACAGCCTTCGAAAATATTGGAAGATTCAAAGAAGATCGAATGGGTTCTGGAAGGGGGTCTTTCACTTGCTCACCATAGCGATGAACAATCCTAAAGGCCACTTCCCTTAACCATTTCTCTTGAAGACCTTCGGTCAGAGAATAGATGGGCACAATTTTATTGGTGTGAATTGAATGTTCCCCCGGCTGTGAGACGGGTTCACAAAACTCTACACGTATACCTATCCCTTGTTTGGTCTTTACAACCTGTCCATAGATAAGAAGGTGTGCCCCTTGCTGGAGAAGTTTTTTTAGGCCCGAGAACACATCATATTTGTAGGTTATGTGTTTAAACCATATTGCATCAATAACACCTGTTTCATCTTTGACAATCGCTCTGGCTTGGCCCAATGCTTTTCCAATCTGTCGAAATTGGACAACTTCGACCCTCGCTTGAATGGCAATTTTCTTTCCCAAGATGCAATTCCGAATAAAATTGGCTCTTCGATCTTGATGATCCCTCGGAAAGTAAAGGAGGAGATCTTTTGGGGTTGAAATATTGACTTTGGATAATATCTGAGCCCGATGAGGTCCCACTCCTTGAACGAATTGGACGGGCATATGGAGAGAGTCAAATTGAGGATAGGTGGTTGGTTTTCTTGATGATTGAGTGGAAATAACGCTATCTCTTGCCATCTTTTTTTCCTGTGTCAAATGGAACGGTCAAGGAAATGTATGTTTTAATAACCTTCTCGTCATTAATTTTAAACCGTTCGACTCCTCCACTGGCCAAAACACCTGACATGGATTCTAATGTAATGCCCCCCGTATAATGATGGTTTTTGGATTCATTAATTTCGTCTGTAAATATACCTCCTCTGATGGAAATTCGCTCGGCCAATTGTGTTTCAAACCCGGATCTGATTATCTCTGTTGTACGGGATCCTTCGTGATAATGCAGTTGCTGAACTTCAAGCGAGAGCAATGTGCCTGGACGAACTCGATACGTGTGACCCGCCTGGATAGTAACCGGCAACAATTGTCTCCGGTGGTTTTTCCACCATAAAAAACCAGGAAAATTCTTGAGCACCAATCCCCACATGGCGGGTCCTGTAGGATAGCGAATACCCAAATTTAAACGAACCCCATCACCAGTATCTAGCTTGCTTTCGTCGGGAACCCCTGTATGGTGGATTGATTGACTTAACGTTCCTCTTAAGTATGCAATCGATAACCCAAAACTTCCGTCTTTTCCAAATTTTTGAGCACCACCAAAACCAAGAGCATTAGCGGAAAATGCAATATCACGGGAATCAGACGGGGAGTTAATGGGGGTCAAATATTCCCTTACCTCTCTACGCCCAAGAGGTTCAAAAAAGATTACTCCATTCTCCCCGGCAACAGAGATAAATTGAAGAACCTTATTCTGCAGGGAATCGATTGATTTGGTATGGGAACTAGAAATAACAGTGGTTTCACCCACGAAAGTTGTTACAAATAGGCTTGCTGGTACTCCTACAAGGCTGGCTGGGTTTTCAGAACTTGATGCGGGGGTACCACGATTGGAGGCCATGGTACCACCACGACCAAGTGTTTCTGCACTAAAGATTCCCCCATCAAAAGCGTTATCAGGTAACGGTGCTCTTGTTTTGCCAAAGGCATTTATTGGCAATAAATGGAAACAAAGGATGAGAATCGATTGTTTAAAATCAATATGGAACTTTATTTGTGTTCTCCTATAAGACCTGAAGTTGGACTGGATGCGGAAGCATACGCTCGTTTTGGCATGCGCTTGGCAAGATATGCCCATCGCCCAGCTTGCGTGGCCCATCTCATGGCCTCCGCCATTCTAAGGGGATCGCTGGCCTCGGCAATAGCGGTATTCATTAAGAGACCATCAATTCCCAATTCCATTGCAATGGTTGCATCTGAGGCTGTTCCAACTCCAGCGTCAACAATGAGAGGTACGGACTTAACTTCTTCTCTAATAAGACGAATATTGAGAGGATTTAAAACACCTTGCCCAGACCCAATCGGCGCGGCAAGTGGCATTACCGCTGAAGCTCCTGCTTCAACCAGTTTTCGAGCCATAATTGGATCGTCATTTGTGTAGGGTAATACAGTAAAACCTTCTTTCACCAAAATTCTTGTACAAGCCAGCAATTTCTCGGTGTCTGGAAGAAGTGTTTTTTCATCCCCCAAAACTTCAAGTTTTATGAGATCCGTTTCCAGCAATTCCCGTGCCAACCTTGCTGTTCGAAGGGTATCTTCGGAATTGTAACATCCTGCTGTATTTGGGAGGATTGAAATATCTTTGGGTATGTAACTCCAAAATGATTTTTCGGACCGGTTTTTCATATCCACGCGGCGTATGGCAACTGTTACCATACCAGTGCCCGATTGATGATGTGCTTTCTTCATTAATTTCCAGGACTTATATTTTCCCGTTCCAAGAATTAATCGCGATGTTAACTCAAGCTTTCCAATCTTTAAGGGTTCATCATGCAATGATGTTTCAATCTTGGGTTCCAGCGTTGAACTGGTCATTTTGTTATCCTCCACCAATCATTTGAATAATTTCCAACTCGTCCCCCTCGCTTAAGATCGTGTCCCCTAGAAAGTTCCGACGAATAATTTTCATGTTTAATTCGCAAGCAACAGTGTTAGGATTAATTCCCTTTTTCTGGAGAAATTCTCGAATCGAAATTCCACTTTTGATATTTTCTTTTTTCCCGTTTACTTGAACAATTTGATCAACGCTTGTCATGGTTTAAACCAAAGATTGAAGCTCAAATAATTTATGATACATTCCCTTCTTTTCAAGGAGATCCTCATGATTCCCTGATTCCTTGATTTTCCCATTTTCGAGAACAATTATGCGGTTGGATTTTCTCACCGTGGCCAGTCTATGGGCAATGACCAAAACCGTTCTCTTTTGAAGAAGGGAATCAAAGGCTTTTTGAACCATTTGTTCTGATTCGGCATCCAAAGCACTAGTGGCCTCATCCAAAATAAGTATTTCAGGATCCTTGAGAATAGATCTGGCGATCGCAATTCTTTGTCGCTCACCTCCAGAGAGCCGTGTTCCTCTCTCACCAATAATTGTTTCGTATCCATTTGGAAGGTTTTGAATAAAGTCATGAGCATAGGCAAGTTTTGCGGCTTGAATAATTTCTTCCCGTTTCGAGCCTGGTTTTCCATAGGCAATATTTTCCGATACGGTCTCATTGAAAAGGTGTGTTTCTTGTGTGACAATGGCCATTTTTGAACGGAGGCTTTTTATTGTTAGATTTCGAATATCAACACCATCCAACTCAATTGAACCTAAAAGGGGATCATAGAACCGAAGCAGAAGTTGGGCAATGGTTGTTTTCCCTGATCCAGAAGGGCCAACCAAGGCGACAATTTCCCCCTTATGGATATTAAGATTTACTTTATTTAATACCGTAAGGGATGTTGGATATTGAAAATCCACATTCTTAAAGGCGATATCCTTTGAAAAGGTGGGTGCATTAACCGCGTTGGGATTATCCACGACCATCGGTTTCTGGTCCAACAGATGAAATATTCGCTCCGCTGCTGCCAATCCCATTTGCATTTGAACATTAACCTTGGCAAATTTCTTAATTGGATTATAAAGGGACATGGCAGCGCCAATAAAAGCCATAAATTCACCTAACGACCAATTCCCCTGAATAACATCATGTCCCCCAACACCAATAATCAACGCAAGGACGAGAGATCCCAACACTTCCATAATGGGGCTCGATTGGGCTTCGACCCTTACCAATTTCATAATAACATTGAAATAATTTCTGTTCTCCACAGCAAAATCATTAATTTCTTTGGCTTCATTTTGAAACGTTTTGACGATCGGCATCGCTGTTAAAGCCTCTTGAATAACAGAATACATGTCTGCCATTCTTTCTTGGCTTTCTCTTCCGGCTCTCCGGCTTTTGATTCCCAATTTCGTGAGTATCAAAGCAGCCAAGGGAAGAATCAGAAAACAAACGAGAGCGAATTTCCAATGCAAGTAAAGGAGAAATCCTATTAAGCCCATGATGGTGAGGCCATCCCGAATAAGAATGGTCGGGGCGCTGGCAAGTGAAATTTGAAGCATGGTCACATCGTTGGTTAAACGTGAAAGAATATTTCCGGACGTCTTTTCATCGAAAAAACCGAGAGAGAGAGAATAGAGATGCCCATAAACCTGATCCCGAAGCTTTCTCGATATTGATTGACTAACGAAGGCGGTTAAATAGGTGTGGCTGTACCAAAGAATAGACTTTAAAGCAAACATGCTTAAAATAACCACAATTCCGATATTAAGGGCTCCGGTATCTTTGATGGCAAGGGATTCATCAATAAGGAATTTCATGAGCCACATAACAGCGGTTGAAATTGCAGCAACACCCGCCATGCAAAAAATCGCCACAAAAAGACGAACCCATAATTTTTTAAAATAAGGAAAGAGTCTTTTGACCATTGTTTTTAGGCTACCTCTTCCAAAATTACGCGTGCTGCTCTTTCACTTGCTCCTGCTCCCCCGAAACTTTTCCGAAGAGAAAGCAATTGGGCCCTTACCGATTGTCGTTCGGCCGGGTTTTTTAACCACTGAAGGAGTATTGGCGCCATGAGCTTTGGGTTGGCCCGCCATTGGATAAATTCTGGAACAATCATTTTTTCTGCGAGCAAATTTGGCATGGCCAAATACTGAATCCTTATCAGAAGTCGAGCAATCCAGTATGTAATCCAATTTGTTTTGTACATTACAACCATTGGAATTCCAAGGAAGGTGTTTTCAAGGGTCTCCATACCAGATGCGGTTATCGCGATATCAAGCTGGGCCCGCCATGAGTAGTTTTCATCCTGTACCATATCAATCATAATTTTTGATTTGTTGGTTTGACTCAAAATATGGTTGTAAAGATCTCGAGAAACATGGGGAACGGTGAACAATATTAACCGAATCCCAGGATTATCGTTGAAAAGGATATTGCAGGTTTTGATCATAACAGGAAGATGTCTTTTTATTTCTTCAGGTCGACTTCCTGGGAGGAGCCCAATATGTGTTTCCACTTTGGGGGGCTTGGTAGCATGAGTGGGAATATCAGGAATAGAGTCAAGAATAGGATGGCCGACAAACCGGGCCGGTAATTTCTTTTTATTGTAGAAGTCCATTTCGAAAGGGAATAAACAAAGAAAAAGATCTACAACCTTTCTGAGTTGATCTGCTCTCCAGGGACGGCTTGCCCAAAATTGAGGACTAACATAATAAAAAACACCAATCCCCCCCTTTTTGGCCATTTTTGCAACCCGACAATTAAACCCATAAAAATCAACCGGTATAACGATATCTGGTTTATTTTGATCAATCTCTGGTTTTATAATGTTGTTTAACACATGGCGGAAATAAAGAATCTTTTTTATGGAAATTGCAAAGCCAAGGGCGTGCTGTTTGACAATATTTTCAAGAAATCGATCACTCACTTTTTCAAGATGATTTCCACCTATCCCCGTTACAGAAATGCTGGGTTGAAGTTTTTTTAAGGTCTCGACAAGACGGGCTGCAATTAAGTCGCCCGAAGGATCACCTGCGACAATCAAAATCTTTTTCATTGTTTGATCATCTCCGTCGGCAAGTGGGCTGCTGCAAGATGAGGTGCTTGATGAAAAGACATATTTTTGAGAATTTCCAGAGCCAACTCCAATGCGTTTCGACCATGTTCTCCAGCTACCAAGGGAGTCACACCATTTTTAATACAGTGAACAAAATGTGATATCTCGCTCTCAAGCGGATCATTTTTCTGGAGCCTTGGACGAAATCGTTGAATATCCTTTAGAGATCGAAAAACCGGACCTTTACGTCGGAAAATCTTCAAACTTCTCTCTGAATAGTCGAGCGACAGATAGGCATCTGGCTGAAAAACACGAATTTTTCGATATCTTTTAAGGGTGACACGACTGGCTGACAAATCTGCTCGACATCCTCCTTGGAAATAAAGAGTTGCCTTAACGATGTCCTCATGATCACTTATCACCCGTCCTCCAATGGCATCTAACCTTACTACAGGTTCATTGACCATTGAGAGAATAATATCGAGATCATGAATCATTAAATCCAAAACGACCCCAACATGAGAAACACGAGGATCATAAGGGCCCAGCCGACTAACTTCTATGAAAACAGGTTTATTGACATGTTGGACCATCTCTGCCACTGCGGGATTAAACCGTTCAATATGGCCAACCTGAAGTACCAATTTTTTTTGCTGGGCCAATTCGATCAGTTGTTCGGCTTCGCCAATAGTTGACGTTAGAGGTTTTTCGATTAAACAGTGAACCCCTTGACTCAAGAAGAATTGACCAACTCTAAAATGCGCTGGTGTTGAAACTGCAATGGTGACGGCATCACAAACTTCGGCCATATACTCCATTGAATCAAACACATGGGTTTGAAATGATTTCGCTATTTTCTGTGCTTGAAGAGAATTTGTATCGTAAATACCAACAAATTCAACCCCACTCATTTTGCTCAAATGCTTCACATGATGCTGGCCGAGATGTCCGACTCCCACTACTCCGATCTTCATTGATTTTCGACTCCTATTATGGCGATATCTTCAATGTTTGCCCATTCAATCAATTTTTCCTTATCCAACATCAGTGTTTTATTGGCCTCAATGGCCAAAATTCCCCCACCGGCTTCCTGAAAGGTTTCAATTGTGTTTAATCCAACCACCGGAACATCAAATCGGAGATCTTGTTGGGGTTTGGAAACTTTTACAACTGTAAAAGGACCTTTTGCAATTTTACCAGCTCGACGAATACAAAGATCAGTTCCTTCCATTGCTTCAATGGCAATGACAGCTTTGTTTTTGACGCAGACAGTCTGTCCAATATCAAGACCTGCCATTTCTTTTGCTAGTTGGAACCCAAATTGAATATCTTCTTTCTGTGATTTAGAGATTTTCTTTTTGGTCAATAATCCTTTGTTTGCCAGGAAATCTGTTAGGTGAGAAATAGAAGGGATTAACTCCAGTCCTTCCTTTGCAAGTTCATCAGCCACCCCTCCCAATATGGTATCGGCTTTGCGGTCTCTGAGTTTCCAAAAGAACTTTAGAGCCTTTAGATCCGGATGAAACCTTTTAAAATCTTCATACATATTGCTATGGCGAACGAGACCGGCCATTACGATTTCTTGAATTCCTTCTTTTTTAAATATTTTTATCCATTTTTTAAATTGCCCAACAAAAACCCAATGTAGCTGATCCACCATTTTTTCAATGGCGGGATCCGCCTCCTCTTTGAAAGCCACGACCACGACCCTTCGACCTGCTTTTCGCGCTTCTTCTGCTACCAAGAATGGGAAACGTCCATTTCCCGCCAAAAGCCCAAGAGGTTTCATCCGACTGGTTCCTCCTGCAAAACATTTGATTTGTTTTCTGGGCGCACAAAACCGCGATGTGGGACCGAAAGAAATTCTTTAAACAACGAGACGTTATCATCATTTATGTTTAGTGCTGGATCATTGAGAGCTTCATCAAGTTTGAGCCCAGACATAAAAACTGCGTGATAAGCCTTTTTAATTTTACTGATGCTGTCTCGATTGATTCCCGAGCGCCTCATTCCAATAACATTTAAACCTCTCAACGTTGCTCGATCTCCTTGGGCAATACAAAAAGGAGCAATATCCATTGGCACCATGGCCCCACCACTAATTAGCGCACCCGTTCCTATTCGAACAAATTGATGAATACCTACCATCGTGCTGACGAAAACGTTATTACCGATATTGGTATGTCCTGCAAGTTGGGCTGCATTTGCAAGGATCACGTTGTCACCAATTGAGCAGTCATGGGCGATATGGGAAAGAGCCATAAAATAACCCTTATTTCCAATTTTTGTAACTCCCTTATCCAGAAGGGTTCCTCGATGGACGGTGACGCCTTCGCGGAAAATACAATTTTCTCCAACAACAAGCTGGGTTTTCTCACCTTTATACTTAAAATGTTGAGGTTCTAGCCCGAGACTGGCTTGGGGATAAACGAGGCATCCTTTTCCAAGCTGTGTGTGCTGAATGATAGTGTGGGACATAATGTGACAATCATCTCCAATCTTGACATCAGGGCCGATAACAGAATAAGCATCAATTTTGACATTGACCCCGATTTGAGCTTTAGAATCGATAATGGCTGATGAGTGAATTTGTGACAAAAGAATTCGCCCCCTAGTTATTTCTGTCTGCTATAGCGAACGAAAATGATGCTTCTGTTGTAAGTTCACCTTTGACTTTTGCAATTCCCTTGGCTTTCCCAGCTCTTGATCCGGTCCTCAACATTTCGACGTGAAGTTCTAATAAGTCTCCTGGCGAAACAGGTTTTCGAAATTTGATACTTTCCATTCCCATAAAGAAGGCCAATTTGTTTTTAAAATTTGGCTGTGAGAACATCAGGGCACAGGCAGTTTGGGCACACGCCTCGACAATTAAAACGCCGGGCATGATGGGGTGCCCAGGAA
>MSYE01000195.1 GCA_002176905.1 bacterium F11
CTCGATCCCATTTGAAGCGTTCTCAACGGCCTGGTAATAAAGGTGGCCAGAAGAAGAGCGCCCAGAAGCCCACATATAATCGCCACAATGAAAGCGACCTGAATCTGACCCACGGATTTTCGGTGGCTGCGATTGATCTCTGTGACAATTTCCGCCTTATCAAAACCAACCCGGGCCACGCCGTGGTATTTCGGGGGATTGACTCCAATTACAACAGGAAGGGACAGATCCAGGATTTTTCGTTTTTTACCTTCTGTTTCCTGAATTAGATCCTGGAAAAGGGGATAAGATCGATTTCGATACACCAAGGCTTTTTGTGTGGCTTCGTCTGTTAGGGTTGTACCAATAAGATTGAAGTTGGTGTGGACCCGAATTTCTCCATCGGGTTCAATGACCATGGCATAACCTTTGGGTTGAGACCGTTTCAAGAGTTTGATGAAGTTCACCATGTCGGTATCATCATCAACGAGAATGGCTTCCCGTACCACTTGGCGCAGACCCTTCACAATGCCAATCCGATTTTCCCGGTCCGATTTGACGATGGCTTTCTTTTGGCCTTGGAGAATAAAATAGCCAAACGTTGTGGCCACCAAGACCACGAGAAGGGTTGCGAAAAAGGCAAGTTTGAACTTTAAACCGCGACGTTTTTTCCGAGCCATAGGGCTCATCTTACAAGATCAAAACGGTCCTAGGTAGAGAGGGTTAAGGTTCATAAATCACCCACATATTCCAAATCCTCTCATGCGCATGCGCGATCGCGATCGCTTAACGATCTTATCGCACAGGCGTAAATCAATAAAATCGATAGTCGATCGCGATCGCGCGTGCGCATGAGAGGTTCCTTTATGCGTGATGTTTTCCTTTGAATTCTGTCCTCAAACTTTATACAAATGCAAGGGTATGGCTGAGCCCAATTCGAAAGAGCCGCAGCAGAAGATTTTGGTGGTGGAAGACGACAGCGGAGTTTCCTCCATGCTGAAGGAAATTCTGACCGATGAAGGCTTTGATGTCTCTGTGGCGGCTGACGGAAAGAAGGCAACCGAACTCCTCAGCTTTTTCTCACCAGATCTTGTTCTCCTTGATCTTCAAGTCCCTCACCGAAAAGGTCATGAAATCCTAAGAGATATTCGTGAGAAGGATCATCAATACGGGATCTTTGTTCCCGTTATTGTGTTGACAGGGGTTTACACCACCCGAGAAGACAAAGTCACCAGTCTCAATGCCGGAGCAGATGATTTTCTTCCCAAACCTTTTGATCTCGTCGAATTGTTGGCGAGGGTTCGGTCTCTTTTGCGGGTACGTGAACTCTACAAGAGGTCCCAATATTTGGCTTCCCATGATCATCTCACCCGGTGTTACAACCGGCGGTATCTTTTGGACTTCTTGGATCGAGAAGCCGAGCGGTACAAGCGCTACAAGGCACCCTTCTCTTATTTCCTTATTGATCTTGATTATTTCAAGTCCATCAATGATCAATTTGGACATGATGCGGGAGATCAGGTTTTGATGAACGTGGGTTTTCAACTGCAAGATTTCTTCCGTGCAGTAGATTGTGTGGCCCGGTTGGGGGGTGACGAATTTGCGATCGTTCTTCCAGATCTCGGCCCTGGAGAGGCCCAAAAGGTGGGAGATCGCCTCATTGGTTCCATGGATCAGATTCGAAAAATTGAATCCTTACCCAAGGAAATGGCTGCCAAAATTGGATTTAGTGTGGGGGGGGCTTGTCTTCCCACTCATACCAATGATAAGGAGGAACTGATGCGTTTGGCAGATGAGGCCATGTACTACTCCAAAAAAGCCGGACGGAATCAGTTTCATCTGGCTCCGCTTCCTTAGGGTCTTGCCATCCCCATAATTTTTCACGCTTTCGCTGACGCGCTCGCATTCGATCATTAATTAATCGATCGCGAGCGCGTCAGCGAAAGAGTAAGCGATGTTAAAAACACCTCTAAAATACCATACTAATTCGCTCCTCGCTTTTCTGCTCTGTCATCAGCCCCCCCAATTATTTTTCCCAATTGAAAACTTTTGAACTCCCGTTATACTGAATATCGAGAGAACAAAAACATGGCGAATAATCCCAACGTTTTAGGTCGTAAGACCATCAAAGATATCTTCGTTGAACATAAGCTTTTGAACGATGAAGATATAGAAAAAGCCCTTCGAGAGTCCAAAAACGCTCAGAAACCACTCCAACAAGTTGTTGTTGATTTGAAATTGACCGATCGGGTTGATGTGCTCCAAATATTGTCCAAAGAATGGCGGGGGCGGGCTGTTGATTTGGCGGAGATGGATGTGGATCCCGAAGTGGTGAAAGTTGTTTCCGAACAGAATGCCCGTCGGCATTTGGCTCTCCCTTTTGCCAAAGAAGACCGGGTTCTCTTGGTGGCGATGGCAGACCCTCGGGATTTCTTTATTGCCGAAGACATTCACCTTCGAACCGGTTTTGAAGTCCAGAGTTATTTGGCGCTCCCAGAAGATATCTTGCGAGAGCTTGATAAAGTTTATGGTGTGGGATCAGGCGTTCAATCAGAAGAGTTGGTTAAGGGGATCACCGAGCAGGTTGCCGAAGAAGGCGCCATATCATTGGAGAGTATTGAGGATGCGGTTGATGTGGCGGAAATCGATGCCTCTGCTCCCGAAGTGGAACGAATCGTGAATGCCATTATTTTGGGGGCTCTTCAACAAAAGGCATCCGACATCCATGTTGAACCTTTTGAGAATCGGTTTATTGTACGTTATCGGATTGATGGAGATCTTCGAGAAGCGAAATTTCAGATTCCCATGTCATATAAAGCGGCGGTGATTGCAAAAATTAAAATTATGACCAACCAGATGGATATCACCGAACGCCGTCGGCCACAAGATGGTCGCATTCAAGTGACAGCCAAAGGCAATCCCGTTGAATTTCGTGTCAACATGATTCCCACGGTATTTGGCGAATCTTGCGTTATGCGGGTGTTGGATCGATCCAGTGTAAAGGTCAATCTGGATATTTTGGGTTTCCATCCCGAAGTATTGACTAGATTTCGAGAACTCATTCGGATTCCGTATGGTCTGATGCTCGTGTGTGGTCCAACCGGGTCTGGAAAATCAACAACCTTATATGCTGCTCTTAATGCCATTAATGAGCCCGATAGCAAAATTTTGACCGCTGAGAATCCTGTTGAGTATAACCTGGATGGCATCATCCAAACAAATATCAATACCGATATCGGGTTTACTTTCGCAGATGCCCTAAGGGCTTTTTTGCGACAAGATCCGGATATTATAATGGTCGGAGAAATTCGTGATAAAGAGACAGCCCAAATTGCGATGGAAGCCGCCATGACCGGTCACCTCGTTTTTTCAACCATTCATACCAATGATGCTCCCTCGGCCATCGCCCGTCTCCACGAGATGGGGGTTCCCTCGTTTCTTGTGGGAGGAACGCTGGAAGGTGTTTTGGCCCAACGCCTGGTTCGACGGATATGTAAGGATTGCGCCCGTCCAACTCAAGCCACTGATACCGCGAAGAAAGTTTTTGAAAAATACAATATCGATATTTCAAAAGCCAAATTTAAGAAGGGAAAGGGTTGCGCCGCTTGTATGGAATCGGGATTTAAAGGGCGCGCTGGGATACATGAATTTCTCGTTATGGATGAGGACGTTCGAAGAATGATGTTAAAAGAAGTGGCGGCCGGTCCTATTCGAGAAGTAGCTGTAAAAAATGGAATGCGGTTGATGTTGTTGGATGGTCTTATTAAGGTGACTCAAGGTCTTACGACGGTTGAAGAGATTTTGGCCGCCACACAATAACAATTTTATGGATCAAACCAATTCTCTTTTTGAATTTGCAAGGAGTGTCTTTACCAACCAAGATGTGGATTCCCTCCTCATCCAAATCAGTGGTGCAGTCGAACGCATGACCAATTCTGAGGCGGCTTCTATTCTTCTCTTGGACGCCGATAAAAAACAACTAACTTTTCGTGCGGCCACTGGAGAGAAAGGGAAAACCATGAAACGATTCTATGTGCCGGTCGGACAAGGAGTGGCCGGTTGGGTGGCCCAAAACGGAAGGCCCTTGATCATTCAAGATGTTCAGTCTGATACCAGGTTTACGGGCAAAATCGACAAATCCAGCGGGTTCTCAACCCGATCCATTATGGCTCTTCCCTTGTTTGCCAATGGGGATTTGATTGGGGTTTGTGAAGCCCTTAATAAAATTGAAGGGATTTTTACCGAAAGCGATCAGCAAATACTGCAAAGCTTATCTGCTTTGGCGGGCGTGGCCATTCATAATGCTCGTGTGACGGAAGAATATCGGAATTTCTTTTCGCGTTCCATTGAAATTATGGCCACGGCCATTGAAGGAGCTGATACAAAAATGACGGGTCATTCCTATCGTGTGGCTGAGTTGACCTGTCGTTTGGGACATCAGCTGGGCGTTGTTGGGGATGAATATCGAGATCTCTATTACGCAGGACTCCTCCATGATATTGGGATGGTGTCTCTTCATGATTTGCGTTATCTTCCACGGGTGATCAATCAGACCATCCAGCGAACACCTGATAAGCTTCATCCTTTGATTGGGGCTGAATTGGTAAAAGATATTCGTCTTTTGGCTCAGATTTCACCGGTGATTCGTCATCATCATGAATTTTTTGATGGATCGGGCCATCCGGATGGTTTGGTGGGAGATGATATTCCGTTTCATTCTCGGATTATTGGATTTGTTGAGCAACTTGATGAAATTTTCATGAATGGTGCGATCGGAGAAGAATTCGAAAAAGAAGCCATCAAAAAGGCCGAGCGGGGTGTCGGCACCAAGTTTGATCCCCAAGTCGTCGAGGCTTACTTACAGCTAACCAAAAAATCAAACGCTGCGTAGAATCTCATTCTATAATTGCAAATTAGTCGCTCACGCTTTCGCATTCGCGCTCGCGATCGATTAATTAATTGATAATCGAATGCGAGCGCGAATGCGAAAGCGTGAGCGATTGTTAAGGGATCCCCCTAAAATACCATCTTGTTGATATTCAATGGATTTCACGCCTATTTATACTGGTGCCTGGTATTCAATTGATCTATAATGATTTTTCAACGTTAGCCATTATTTATAAAGGAGAATTGGTCCATGCGATCACAAAAAGAACGGCGAAAAAAGAGACGGTGGCAGGTGGCAGTCTTGGTCCGATGTTCCCTCCCCAAATTTGAACACGAAGTTTTTGAACTGGAAATGTGGGCCAAAGATGTCAACGAAAAAGGGATGAAGTTGGAATGGTCTCGCGGCCTCAATGTCTCCCAGTTGCACAAAGAGGGTCCAGCCACGGAAGTTCACTCCATCCGATTTGATGATGTTTCCTTTGTCAAAGGCGAATACATCAAGATTCAAGATTTGTTTTACGACGATGATGGTGACTCTCCCTTTATTGAAGGAAAAGTTCTCTGGGCCAGACGGGGCGCCGATTCCTGGTTTTTGGGAATTCAATTTGATGATCCAAAAAAACAACCAAAGGCCCTTTTGGGTGCCTTCAAGGACTTCTTGAATGTGGTCAAACAGCCGAACGATTTTCTTGAAAAGGCATCCCGAAAAAAATAAATCTTGATTTCCGAAAGTCCTTCTTTTGCTTCCAAAGGACGGCCCGATTTAGAAGAGTTCCTTTCTGCTCTAGATGGGTTTCTCAACAAACAATCTTCTTCCACCGAACTCACCTATCTCAAGTTCCTGGGTATTTTCTGTCGCTCGATTGGGGCTGGCGAAGGCCATCTCCTTCGGGGAACGGATGACAACCAACTGCAATCTGTTATTTCCTTTGGAATGGGAAAGGATTTTGATCAAGAATTCAACAAAGCCAGCGGAGAGGCGGGCCTGCCCGACCGGCAGGCGGGCCTGCCCGACCGGCAGGCGGGCCTGCCCGACCGGCAGGCGGGCCAGGCTGGGGGTTCTCTCAGTCCTTTGGATTTGGCGTTTCGTCAAAAAGAAGTGATGGCCATCATTGATCTCACCAAAGACCCTGACATCCCACCTTGGTTTTTGAACATAATGAAACGCAACAAATTCAATTCGCTTGTGGCGGTTCCTCTCCTTGGTCAGAAGAAAACCATCGGAGTCCTTTGTGCCTATTATCACGATGTCTGTTTGTTTGATCAAGGGACAATGGATCACCTCTATATGATTGGTCGCATGGTGGGGGTGGCCACGGAAAAAGATTTCACAGGAGCCTCGGAGATGTTGGCCAGCCAAAAAACCAACGAGATTGATGAGTTTTTAAAGATGGTTACCACGAAATCTCTCACCAAACTTCAACTCTTTGGCTCCTTAGCAAAATTTGCGCAAACCGCTCTTGAATCTGAGGTGGCCATCTGTGGTCCACTTCGGAAAATGAACAACAAGCTTTCTTTCACTGTTGCAGCAGGGGCGGGAATCTCTCCCAATTTGATTTCACAGCGGTATAATTTGCCTCCCCTTCTTGAGAAAAGTTTGCTAAAAGCAAATTCAAGAAATGCCATTTTCTCAGCACCCAAAAAAGATTGGGGAGAATTAAAAACCATGATAGAGGGGAATCTCCTTCATGGTATTGGAAAAACCATATTGTGGCAAAATAAAATTATTGGGGGCATCATTGGTTGGCGCTCTGGCCCAACGGCCTTTGGTGAATCGGACAATATCATGCTCAATCGTTTGGCACTAATTGCCGCGTTGGCTTTAAATAAATAACAATCCAAAAGGAGGAAATGAAATTGAAAACAAACATTAGGTGGCTCACGATACTTTTAGGTATGGCGGTTGTCTCTTCTCTTTATGCAGAGGAGAAAACAAAAACCGCAGATATTGTGACCGTGGATGCGGTGATCGCCAAAGATGTTCAAGATCGCCAACCGGTTGGGGAAGCCTCGTCCTTTTCAAGTGACACAGAAACTGTTGTGGGATGGACACTTGTGAAAGGGGCCGAAGAACCAATCGAGATCACCCATGTCTGGAGTTACAAAGGAGAGGAGATGTCCGCCATTCCCTTAAACATTCGGTCTTCTGCTTTTCGAACATGGAGCCGAAAAACCCTGTTTGGTTTGACGGGAACATGGACCTTCGAGGTCAAAGATCCAGAGGGGAAGGTTTTGGCAACCCAAACATTTGAGGTGACGGAAAGTCCTGCTCCAACAAAGTCAAAAGCCACAACCAAGTGACCACAACGGTCCTCATTCTCACAATCGTTATACTGTTGGTTATCAATGTGATCCTGTGGAAGTCGGGGTCGGTCCAGACAGCCGAAACACCAGAAACACTTCTTGACCGGCCCCTCATGGATCCCAAAGAAAGAAAGGCGATTTTAAAGCGTCTCAAGCGTTGGAAGGAAGAGGGGAAACTCACCCGCTCCGAATACGACGTTTTTCAACGTCTTTGTGACGCGGAATGGGATGCGGAGGTTTAAAAATCGCTGACGCGCTCGCATTCGATCATTAATAAAACGATCGCGATCGCGAATGCGTCAGCGAATGCGATTAAAAACTTTTACCTTCCTCGCTCCACCCACCCCTTAATCGCATGGTAAAGCGCTTCTCCGAAGGTTGGACTAGGATAGTGTTGGCGATCCAGAAGGTCGGGGAAAGGAACATCGGCTCGCTTGGCCAAATTAAGAAAGAGAATCATTTCTGTTGAATGGGGGCCAATTATATGGGCCCCCAAAATTTCTCCGCTGCGTTTTCTTCCCACCAGTTTTATCAATCCTTTTTCATCTGAATAAGGAGTGGTGAGACAAGCCGTATCCTTATACTTCTTCCGTGCTTCCTCTTCCTTTAATCCCACCGTGGCGATGGGTGGTTGCGTTGATATCACCGACGGAAACGGTTCGCTTTCCATTCGTTGTTGAAAGAAAAAGGGAGAGGTAAGATTGTGAATCAATAGGTCGGCTTGATGTTGAGACAGGGCCAGATGAAAGGGGGGGCCGGTCACAGAACCCGCAGCCCAAATATGTGGCGCAGCGGTTTCCATCTGTTCATTGACCACCACTCGATTGTCTCCGTTGATATAAACACCCTGATTCTCAAAACCAAATTCCCTGGAATGACCCACAAATCCCGTGGCCACCACCAATGATTTCGCTTCCACCTCAGCGCGCGTTCCCTCTTTTTCATACACCACCACTTTGGATTCTCCATTGGAGCGCACTTGGATGGGTTGTGCCTTGAGGGTCATGGTGACACCTTGTTTTTCCAGATAGGAAGAAATCAATTTTGATAATTCGGGTTCTTCTTTGATAAGCAAGCGATCGTTGGCACATATTAAGGAAATCGATGATTGTCGTTTGGCCAAAACACAAGCCAGGGAAACCGCAACTGGACCTCCACCGATAATGACCAAAGAAGAGGGTAACTGTTCCTGCGAAAAGAGGGATAACGGAGTTTCATATGAGACTTCATCAAGACCTTGAACAGGCGGGATGGCCGGAATGGCACCAGTGGCAATGACAAATCGATCCGCCTGCAAATGGCTATCTCCAACCGAAAGAATTTTTTCTTTTGACTCAAATCGAGGAAAACCACGGTAGGTATTCACATTGGGAGGACCGTGAGGATCGGGTTCAACAAGGGGCCTTTCGTGGTGAAGTGCATCAATGGTTCGCTCGAAAATCGAGGCCGCATCGTCGTTCAGAGTGACAATGGCCACTTTTTTCCCTTTTTCGCTGAGTTCACGGGCAATTTTCCGCCCAATCCGCCCCGCCCCAATGACGACAATCTCGTATGTATCCATGAATTTCTAGATTATATTCGGATTTTGGACAAAAGGCGAGAAAAAAGCAAAAACGAATCTAAAAATAAGTATGTTTTTCATTTATAAGATTTACAACTTTGTTACCAAATCTTAAGGGGAAATTAAGATGTTTCTGTCAAAATAAGAGCCTACCCTAACCAATGCCCGTGTGGGCAAAGGAGCCTCTTTGAGAACCTCTCCACTTCTTAAAAAATATGTCACTGTGTTGGTTTCTGTGGTTTTCTTCACCACCAATGGTGTTCTTATGCCTTTGGCCGAAGCCAACGTGTGGAAAGAACGACAAAAAGCCACGAAAAAAGATGCTCGCCTGGCGCGTCTTCCGGCGGCTCTTCCTCCGGTTCTTCCTTCCTCGATTCTTAAGAAACATCGGTATACCAATCCCTATCAATCCAAAACGCTTTCCTCGAAAAAGCGGCTTCCCCGATTTCTCGCTGCTCTTCCCCAGCAATTCGGCTCCATCCGCAACATATCAAAGGGTTCTTCTGAAAAAATCATCCTCCACATCCAAGACATTCACCAAAACCATGAGGCCCAAACCAACATTTCGCAAACCCTTCAGAAATTGTTTCAAGAGGAAAAAGTGGATCTGGTGGCGCTGGAAGGAGCTTTTGATTCTATTGATTTGGCTGTTTTCAACAATTATCCGGATCAAGAATCGGTTCAGCGCATGGCGGATTACTTTTTAAAAGAAGGAAAAATCTCAGGTCCCATTACCGCCGCTCTTACCAGCGGAACAAAAATCCCTCCCATTGTTGGAATCGATGATGCCACCCACTACCAAGCCAATATTGAGGCCTACCGAGCGTCCTTCCCTCATCAACAAAGAACAAAAGAAAAGTTGGCCAAAATAAAAGCCGATCTAGA
>MSYE01000196.1 GCA_002176905.1 bacterium F11
GACCAACCATAATGATGGGGAGTAAGAAGAAATGAAATCAAAAGGGTAATGGATAAATAATTTTGGCCTTTTCCCATGATGTCTTTTACCAAACCATGAAAACACTAAATGTTGAGGCTGGCTAACGCCTTGGATAACCCGCCGGGCAATCACTTTTCGTTAATAAATCACTGTCACAATTTGATCCGGACGGGTTCATCATATTGTTGGGCCGAAACCGGGACGCCATTTCATGTCGCACATGGTTCAAAGCCCCAACGAAATAAATTAAAGTCCCCAGATGAATTTTCAAGGATAATTTTAGTATGAGGGGTTGTCAGGTAAATATCTTTATCCCCGTCATCATCAAAATCAAGAATTCCCTCAATAATTACTTCATCAAGAACACAATAAAAGTCATCTGATTTAATGTTTAATATTTCATCGGCCTCATTATCACTTACGATAAAAAGAATGTCTGTATTCGTTTTAGATAAGTCAGTAACCCCTTTCGAATTTATATTGATGATATAAGAAGGAATATCTCGAGAAGGGAAATTATAAACATAATAATTAGTGTTATTCCCTTCCCTTTTAAGTTTAGACAGAGTGTCCTTAATCGCAGCGGGGAGGTTAATAGAACTATTCTCAATCTCAGATAGACGAGAAAAACCATTATCCGGCTTCTTATGGGGAATTGTTGTGAAAAATAATGGACTATCTGGAAGTTCTTGAATTATTCCATTTACAAAAACATAAGTATCTTCTGTTCCTCGGTCTTTTAGCGTTATTTTGAATTTAGGGATCGTTCTTTTCTCTACCCAACCCTCTCCATGGGCATAAACTACATCCCCCGCAGCAAATAAACAATTGTCAGCAACAATTTTGGAATCGCTTACCTTCCCAACTTTATTTATTGCTTTTTCCCAATTGATATTATGGCAAGGAGCATCATACTTATTCACTATATTGATATAAGGTTCATAGTAATTTGAAAATATATTTACTTGGTTATATTCCCCAGTGAACAAAAAGGAAGGAATTACCTTTTCCATTTTATTGGTATTTAATTTCTTGTGACCGTCTGCATACACCGGAAACGCAACGATTAATTGTGTCAATATGGCAAAAACAACAATACGGACAATATTCATGCCTGATTTTCCTTTAATAAATTACTCTTCGGCTCAACGACAGAAATGAACCGCGGGGCCAATCACCTTTTAAGAATTGTGACCACAGGCCCCTTAAGCCCGTCGGTTCCATTGAATTGTTAGCTGGCAATCAAAATACTGGAGCAAGTCAATCATTAAAATTACCGACTCCGTAATTGAGTGTTATAAACGAGCGCCAGTGCCACTTTTGTTTTTTTGTATCTAAATTTAAATGTGGGGCAATAACCAATAAAAAGGGACTATCTTCAATCCACTTGAAATCTGTTTCACCACTCCCTTTTATAGCGTGAAAATCGCGAATGTCTTCAACGTAAATATACCCTTCATATAAAGAACCCGAGTCAGGGTCAATGTAATTAAAAGGGAACCCTTTTTGAGATGACTTAAGATCCTTTGGAACCCTGGTAATCAGAATAACATGAGCTGCAACACCTTGCCATTTGAAAGAGGAATCGCTGGAACGTTCTTGAGAGGCGAATGATCTAATACTCGTAATGATGGGAACTTCTGATAGTAGTGATTTTGATAAGAGTTGGTGAATTCTATACAAATGGTCGATCGTGGATTCATTAGATTTCCTTTCAAAATATGTGCCTTGAACATTTTCTAACGAATGGTCTTTTAGGATTGAATTAAAGAAGGGCAGAATATCATCTGCCTTCATTCCCCTATTCTCACCATACAAGGTTTCGCCACGCTCCACTTGGGAGGCTTTTGATCCATACTGATTAATTAAAAACCTAAGTTTGTCCTTATCATTATAACCAGACAAACCCCTGTAAATGGACTGAAAGGATGTTTTCCCAAATTTTAATGCGTTAAGAACGGAAGTTGGACCACAGGCGGAACCCGAATATAGATATTGATTTATGATTCCATACGAATCCACATCGATTCCAACAGTAGATGGGGATTCTCTCGAGGCTGACGCCTCACAACCTGAAAGAGATACCACTACTAGGACATTAATAACACCGGATAATATACCGAGTTTCATTTTAATTAAACATAGCCCCCTGATTGACAGCTAACGTACCAGCTGAGCCGCAAAATAAGTGGCGAAGCCACTTATTTTGTCGGCCTCCAGCGCATTGTTATATGGCAACAGCCGTAGCGGTTCCCGCTTTATCCCGATATATCAAAATCATAAAGAATCCATTTCTTACCATCATTCATAAAAATACAAAACAAATCATTATATTCATGATGTAACTTTCGCGGTTTTTCCATCGTTCCAATTTTCCGTTTTAGTTTTGAATCCTCAATATTTTTCGTATCTTCAACACATGATTTTAAATCCGCACGAACATATCCATAATTGATTTCCTCAATTGGCTCTTGATAACCCAATGTCTTTAATATCCTGGTACCATAACTTTTTTTATTTTCTGGATAACCTAAATATTTTACCAAGCAATTATTCTCATTATTCCTATTGAGGCAGGACAAAAGAGAATCTCGAAATGTGTGAAAATCGTTAGAAATATTGTTTGGCAATTGATCAGTTACAGTTGATACCACTTCTCCCTTTTCATGGGATTGAAGATAAAACACCTCCTCTTCTTTATCGTAGATGAGATTCCCTTTGTTCGATTCATACCAACTGACTAATCTTTCTGCTGTCTGGTCTTCATAGGTTTTACTGTTGTACTCTCGCTTTGCCTTGAAAGGAGTATAGTTGGTAAATATTCCAACCGTGTGCCAGAAATAATCCCTTTCTTCGGAATCTACATAAAAAGGGATAAGGTGTGCCCCCCCCTCAAATCCTGATTTGTACCCTTTTCTAACAAGAGCATTACACCAGTTTGAATACTCGTAAAAAACTTCTGACGTTAAAGGTCCATTGATTTGTCTTATGTGAGAATTAATGGCGGGTAGATAATCATCGTGTCCCAGGAGAAGCAAAACCAAAGCTACCCTGGCTTGCCTCTCCTTTTTCAAACCAACAATGTATTCATTCAATTTTCGAACCAAATATTCTTTAACATGAGGATTATCCTTAACCATAAATTCAAACCGTTGAAGAACATAAAATTTCTCGTCATGGGCCAAAGGAAGGATGAAATGTACCGTTTTATCATCTGTTATAGGGAACATCGAATTTAATGTGTTGGCACGTGTCTGAACATCTTTTGATTTAAGCCCTATTTTTAATGCTTTAATTCCACTGGCGTCGTTAAACTTGGAAGCAAGGATTTGTGCAATTAAAAGGGAATGCTTTGAACGAGAATACAGGTTTCTTAATTTGGGATGAGGTTTCTCGTCTGTCAAGTATAGATCCCAATTATCCAGATAAGGGGAAGCACATTCTCAGTAACATTATTATTAATACTTCGCACAATCTTGGCGATTATGATAATGGCTGGGGTTTTTCCAAATCTGCGGATGCGCTTGCTAAACTGAAGATTGGTCAAGAAGGCGAAGATCTTATTAAATATCTAGTTAAGGGACTGAAAATTAATAATAGTCATGTGCCCAGTAGCGCAATAATTATGTTAGGGAGTTTGGGCTCTTATTCAAAACCAGTAGTACCTAAATTAATTGAAAAACTTAATCATTCCCGATCGAGACAGGTCACAATTCATGCATTGGGTGAAATTGGACCGTCCGCGAACCAAGCTGTTCCGGCACTTGAAATGACTTATTCCCAAACACACGAATATTTAAGAGAAAAGATAATTGAAACTCTGAATAAAATTGGGACAAAAGATGCTTTGCGGACAATTGAAAAGCTCCAGGCAGCGGATTAAGTTTGCGGGCTAACAATGCGCTGGAGGCCGACAAAATAAGTGGCTTCGCCACTTATTTTGCGGCTCAGCTGGTTCGTTATATGGCAAAGGGAGAACTATGAATCTGCTTGAAATAGCCAAAATTTATACAGACCTGGTTAAAGTCGATAATCAAATACCGGATAGTGAGTTTAATGCTAAAGATGAAATCGGCACGTTAAGGACGAAATATCACCAGATACTTATGGATAAACTACAAGAAGAGGGTATTGAATTTTCAGATCGGTTTGACGCTATGAACAAAGCTTTTGAACTCGTGGAAAGTGAAGGTCCTACTATTACACCGCCTAAATCTCCAACCAAAGTTGTCAATTTATAGCTATACGACTGAGAAATCTAACGCCTTGGATAAGTCGCGCGACCAAGGCGCTGCCTCTTAAATATTAAACTTACTTTCCTCTTAATCGCGTCGACCTTCATCCATTTGTTATACCGCATGCTGCCGTTATAACTTCCTGCGTAATGATGAAATAACACTTTTTAACGTTTCCTCTTCAATACTCGGCCTACCGTCATTATTCCAGGGTTGTTCACTCCGAATTAGAAGCGTTAGAGGTAGGTCATTATTTGAGACATCAAAAATATAAATGGGTTCTTCAATAGAATTAACCGACTTCACTTTTCCGTTTGATTCATACACCCTCTCCAATTGGAATTTCCAGCCGATTAAATCATGATCAGTTTCAATTTTTGATTTCTTTTTAATGCGACAATAACGGGTATTTTCGTGAGAACCTGCCGAGCAATATCTTACACCGTTCGACTGGAGAACTTTAAAATCAACTTCTCCATCAACTTCTTCTACATTAATTATCGAACCCCCGCCGCTGTAATCATTTAACGAAATAAAATCTGACTCGTTTAATGGGATGGCTCCAAGCGAGCCAGACAATTCAATATCGCTCGGATAGTCAAACGCTATACCGTGTTTTGTATTGGTATATGTGTTTAGGCTATCTTCAGCAATGGTAATCAAGGGCGATAAAGATAGAATGAATGACATTAGAATCAATATAATTTTATTCATTAATAATAATCCATGTGCGGTATAACGGATAGGCCTTACCGGCCCCACGCAGCGGCGAAGCCGCGGAGTGGGGTCCGGTACAGGCCGGTGTTATACGGCAAACTTTACGGATTCCCCAATAAATTGACTTTAGGCTTTCCGGCTTTATCATAAAAAACCTCGTCACTGCTTGGTTCACCATGAAAAAAGGATTGTTCGGATTCTAAAATCCCGTTGTCATAAAATGTTTTTATATAGGTTATTAACCCCATCTGGTATCCTTCTTCCCGATATAATTGACCACGTGGAGTTAAATATTTAACCGGACCATTTTTATAGCCATCCTTAAACTCAAATTGAATTTTTAACTCACCCGTTTTATAAAACTCCTGGCCACCACCGGCTCGTTGACCTTTGTAGTAATGGTAAATTGATTTTATTTTTCCGTTTATATGGGTTTCTTTGTGAGTTCCATCCGGCTTTGCCTTGCGATCTATGGGTTTCTTGGAATATGGGTAACCCTCGGCATTGAACCAACCAAAGTTATTCAGATCATCATTCCCGGAACCGTTACCCTTTCCACTGGGTCCTCTTGAAAATAAATCATAGGCTGTCCGATTAATCTTACCTGGATTTATATAAACATAAGGATTCCCCCAAGGATCCATGGGAATAGAATCCAGAAATTTCCCTCCTGTTTCAGAATTATGCATAAGACCCTTTAAACCTAATTTACTAGATGGGTAAAAACCCCTTTCTGATCTAAACAATAGAAGGGCGATAGAATAAGCTGAAATAGCACTTCTCGTAACAACAAATTTTGACTTTAAAAACGGGGAGTTTGCTTTTGGGGGAGAGGAAACATCCTTATCCTGGTTTGATTGAGGTTGACAGGATAGGACGAACATTGAGGAAAAAATAATCGACACCTTAAAAATGTGGTTCATAAACTAATCAACCTTTGCCGTATAACGCCTTGGATAACCCGCCGGCCGATCACCATTCGTTGTCACAGCACGACCACATTTTAATCCGGACGGGTTCATCCTATTGTTAGATGCCACGGCTGCATTAACCAGATAATTCCGCATTTAATCTGTTGAGAACTATCACAATTAACGACACAAAATGCCAGGCAAGCCCAAGAAGGACAATAGTATTTTCCCCCTTCGGCAAAACAATGGCTGCTGGAATAAATTTAACGAACTGGAAGCCTTTAAGAACAATGTACCAGCCCCATAGACTCTTCTTGTTTTTAAATAGAAGAATACCCGCGAAGATCAGAAGGACGACTTGGAAAAGACCTGCCTTCCTTAGATGATTCATCCAACTAGATACAGCTCCTCCTGCGACACCATGCATTACTTCTGGAACATCTGGATCCATAGAAGGGAGTGCGGATTGAAAAATCGAAATAATAACTAAAGCGCCAAATATTATTTCTATCCAAAGGAGGGTCTTTATTGAGGTTGATATTGGCGATACGTTAGGTTTACGTGATATTAACTCGACAAATTCAATCTTGGTGTCAGTTTTATTGCCTCCTATATTTTCAAGAGAAGTATAACACGAAAAGCAATACGTCCTCTCGGTTCGATTCTTTTCACCACATTTTCGACAGATAACAAAGTCAGCCATAAATTATTACCTTAAGAAAGAATATTGGCATCTAACGAATTGGATGAGCCGCGTGATGACCACCTTCCTTTGATAAATGTGGAAATCTTCTTCTTATTCACGACGGCTCCATCCTTTTGTTAGCTGGCTTCCTTCGATCTTGGAAATCTGATTTCAATAACCCGATCGGGTCCAATCGGGGATATTATGCAACCTCCGAGTTCAACTTGTCCGGCCTCAGCTTCCTTGATCAACTCCTGACTAGGGAATCCGTACACAACTGGAATTAATCGAATACCCCATGAGTCTGCGTAGTGTAAACGGAAGCGCGTTGTGTTTAGGATATACCCTAGAATGAGACAAACAATTGAAATATAAACCAGTTCTGAACGTTTGATTTTTCTCAGAAATCTATCGGAACTAAAACTGCTTAACCCGCATATTAATCCTAAACCGATACATATGGCTATACCCTTAATAATAAAGGTACCTAATAGAAATAAGTTATTTACATTTGAATCTAATCCATAACCGGCGATAATATTCTTCCGACTTAGGACCAATAAAAATATGAGAATGGCAATATTTACCGTGAAAGAATAAATGAATCCAAGTAAAGCTGGTTTACCACGCAACCAGATAAATTTAGTTGGCACTTCCCGAAATTTGTGGACGAAAAGACCAAGCCCTAGGTTAATTAAAGCGAGGTTCAGTGCGAGTACATAATTTGTATGGAATTGGTATGGGGTAAAACTTAATAATGCAATTAAGGATATACTAGCGAAAAAGCCTAATATCAAACCATCAAACACTCCCGATTTATCGAACCAACTTTTAAGCTTTAAAAACATATATTCCCTATTGATTTTATGTGCCAGCTAGACATAATGACTGCCACCAAGCAGCCAAAATAAGTTTGACCATCCTTATTATAGTGCACAAGGAGCAAAAAAAAGACCCGTCTCTGTCTTAAAATATCGAGGACTGAATACCTCATTAAGAAAAGGAGACGAGTCTATGAATAAGTCTATCATGTTTGTGGGATTGGATGTTCACAAAGAGAAGATCAATGTGGCTGTTGCTGATACAGAAGGGGAACGCGAGGTCCGCAGCTATGGTCCGGTTAACGGGACCTCTGTTGCCGTAGAAAAAATGCTTCGAAAATACATATCAATTGGGAAGATTCCTAAAGTGGTTTACGAAGCGGGACCAACGGGGTTTGCCTTGCAAAGGTCCTTAACTCAGAAAAACATCGACTGTGTGGTGGTGGCCCCTTCCTTAATTCCAAAGAAAAGTGGAGATCGGGTAAAAACCGATCGGAGAGATGCCGTATCCTTAGCTCGGTTACACCGGGCAGGAGAGCTCAGCCCCATATATGTCCCTCAAGAAAAAGACGAGGCCATGAGAGATCTTACTCGGGCTCGCGTGGATGCCAATATCGCTTATCGCCGCGCGCGTCAACTTCTTCTCTCTTTGCTGCTTCGAAACGGAATATACTACACCGGTAAATCCAATTGGACACCCGCTCATCTCAATTGGATCTCTCGCATTAATCTTCCTCACCAAGCTCAACAAATTGTCTTTCAAGAATATCTTCATGCCATTGAAGAAACACGCCTTCGTCATGAACGTCTCGTTGATCAGATTCGTATGTTGTCTCAAACGTGGAGTCGATATCCTCTGGTCCAAGCTCTACAAGCCTTACGCGGTGTCTCTCTGATTGTTGCTTCCGGTGTTGTCTCTGAATTAGGAGATATCAAACGCTTTGATTCTCCCAGACAACTGTACTCGTTCTTAGGATTGGTTCCCAGTGAATACTCCAGTGGAATAAACCGAAGGCAAGGCAGCATTACCAAATGTGGAAACACGCATGCACGGTGGCTCTTAACAGAAGCCGCGTGGGCGTACCAGAAGGGGCCGAAGATGAGTCCCATTATTCGAAGGCGACAACAGAATCTTCCTCAACACATTTGTGAGATTGCGTGGCGAGCTCAGATCAGATGCACAAAAAAGTATCGACACATGGTAAACAAAGGGAAGAATCCGAAGCTCGCCATTACCGCTGTGGCCAGAGAGCTAACCGGTTTTATGTGGGAGATAGCTCGAGCCATTTAATTATTGTTCTTTCATAACAATCAGAGTTGAGATGGGGGCGCTGTCCAAGGTTTAAGGAGAGTCTTCGTCGGCGTTAGGAGTACGTAACTTTGATACGGGTGCTCGTGTCTAGACTGAAGCAGCTCCGCGATTTATAGAGGTCAGGTGGTATTAAAAGCCCACGTATATCAGCATGATCGGCCGTCGTCGTATCAAGGGCACCGCTCCCTTCTTAGCTCTGATTGGTTTTTTACTTGATGTTAATTCGAGACGGGTCTTTCTACGCTTCTTGACAGGGGGCAGTCATATCAACGCCTTGGATAACCCGCCGGCCAATCACATTTTGTTAAAAAATCACAACCACCATTTGAATCGGACGGGTTCATCCTATTGTTAAACATCCCGACATACAACTGAACCAGCAATAAAATCGTGAACAGCCCGTCTTTTATTATTCAACAACATTGTGAGTACTTCTAATAAGAACCATAAGAATGTGATAGAGCTAAAAATTATCATGCCAATCCAATACCATTTGGGCATGCCAGACAAATAACTTAGGTCTTTTGTTTTGAAACCATAATAATAAGTTGGATTAAAAATAATAAATGCCATGTGAACCACATTCACAACGATTGGGACAATGTCCCTTAGAAAAGCCTGCTTTAAACTTAATTTACTTTCGGAAATATCTAGAACCCTGACCTTACAAATAATTTTTCCAACCGTTTGACCCTTGTGCCCATGCATCAAGACGCTATATGCAACCCATGTCCACATATGAATAATTTCCCAAATAACACTTATAATTGGCGAATGAAAAATGTGAATTAGGAATAGTCCAATTATGCCGACCGGCATAAAAATTAATCCATCTAAAAACGCAGCCCCCACTCTCCTCCAAAAGGTCTGATATTTCATTAGGCTTGGAACCGCGCCATCATATTTCGTGAATCTTTCGATGGTCTTTTCAACATCCTCGTTAAAATCTTCATCTAACTTTTTTATGTACTTAATTAATGCGCGATATCGGTCAGGATAAGCTGAAACACTAATGTTCCTACGGATATCGTGCAGTTCTTCTAAGGATAACCCTTTTAGTGTTTCCTCATATTCCTCATTTGTATCCATTCAGCACCTCAGGGATGTTTAACG
>MSYE01000197.1 GCA_002176905.1 bacterium F11
TTGATATACTGTCGTCCTTCTTCTTCGCGGACGATCACTCCCAACATGTAACAACAGAACGACCGCAAGTCTGGTCTCTCATGCCAAAGATATCTCGTTATCGATCGAACATCTTTTTCGCTTATTCCCGCAAGCCGGGTACTATCAGACTCAAAGACAACACTAAATAAGGTTTTTGGTAAATTCCAGAAATCAAATCTTTCAACTTCAGTTGTTTTAATGAGAGAAACATCTTTCATCATCTCTGGTAAATATTTCAAAAACCGAGGTGAGAAATACTCCGCACGATCTTCCAATTGAGCCGTTGCCAGAAGTACTCTGTAGGCCGCTTTCCACACTTCTGAAGACCGTTCTTTCTTAAGAGCCGATAATACCCACTCAATATCGTCTCTCGTGATACCCTCCAACTGTTCTGTCTCTTCCAGCGCATCCAGTTGATGGAGAAGAGCCCTCATTCGTTCCAGTTTTCTTTGGGTTCGGGTGGCGTAGCGATAAGCAAACAAACTACCACCTACCACGATGATAGGACCTACAAGGACAAGAATAGACACCCACCACGCAATATTTTCTCCTTCACTCGCCCCCAGAAACGTCGGAACAAAGAAAAGAAGGGCAAGTGAGGCAAGGATAGAGAGGAGGAAAAGGAAAATGGGGTAAAGCCCGTCCGGCAGGCGGGCTTGACCCCATTTCGATGGTGGGCGTTTTCTCCTTACTTGAGAACGCCACTCCTTGGTCAGAAGCTCATTTAGAAGAAAACTGTCATTTATTGTTGACGGCGAACCATGAATCGTCGTGGTTAATAAACCAAATTGCCTGGCTCCAGTGGTTAGTTCGGGATTATCGTCGACGAACATGACTTCATCATATTTAAGTCCGATGCGAGACAGGGCCGTAGCGTATGTTTTCGGATGAGGTTTTGTCTGACCAATTTCATAAGATCGCACATAACGATTCCCTAAATCATCAACAAAGGTCGCTCCATAATGATCATTTAGGGCCTTATCAACCTCGTCTGGTTCGCTGTATTCCGTACCGGGAGCGTGTTGGTCCGACAGAAGTGCGATTATAAACTTGGCTTTAATACGATTAACTGCTTCTTTAGCATCGACAATTCCACTATATTTCCAACGAAATAAGTCCCCGAAATCCTTCTCAGAAAGAGCGGGGATATTTAATGGTCGCAAGTACCTTTTATTGAAAATCGAAACAAATTCGGCAAAGGATATTTTGTTGCGCCTATTTGCGTAGTATTCTTGGCCCCTCCCATATTGCTTGTAAAGATTTCTGAGTTCATCTCGACCTATATGAGAATTCAACCCCAATTTTGTATAAACCTCCTCAAATGAGGCGTTCTTTGCCTCATGGTCGTTTTGTATCAATACGCCACCAACGTCAAATATGACACCTTTAATCTTTTCCAATCGATTGACAAAATAGTTCGCCATCCTCCTTGCTTTTATTCGTTTGTAAGGATTACGAGAATCCAAATCTGTAAGAATCTTTTGAGCCATCTCTTTGGTTAATTCTGGAATCCCCATTTGATAATAGTCGTAGGTGGCTTGTAGGATGACCGCTATTGAGGCGATAACGAATAGGAGAGAAGAAAGGTAGGGGAGGGGGGGATTCCAGAAGACCAGGAGGGCGTATATATAATAAGGAGCAAAGACCAAAAAGTGGGGGATAAGGGACTTGGGAAGGAAAAGATACAAAGGCTCCCCGCGGATTCGGTGTTCGCCAAGCAAGGCCCGCATAACAGGGTGGGAAAGAGTGAGAACCGCAAAAAAGAGGATCATAAGGGTAGGCCCTGATAAATTTGTAGCGGATAAGATCCAATCTCCAAATCCCAAACCAATCCCATGCCCCACCAAAGCCAACGGCAACCATAATTGCAAAATCACCTCCATCACCATGGTAATCCAACCAACCTTCACGGCAACCGAATCCGAAGCGCCAAGAAGCCGAGCCAAATAAAATCCAAATGCGTTGGGGGGTCCCATTTCTCCGTTTAAAAAGGCAACAACATCCCTATTCGCTTCAAGATTGTTACTAATAGCTCGTAGGGTTTCATCTGAAAGAGGAGGGAGGTCAAACGGTTCATGTCCGGAAAACCACCCGAAAAAGTGGACTGGTCGATCAAGACGAACCTCAGCATAGATAGGAACCCGAACTGGGCCTCTTTCCATTGGAACCATCACGCTGACCCCCGTTGGAACGGTTAAGGAATCACCAGTGAAAAGCGAAACACTATCCTCTTCTGTGGCAATGTCTTCTGTCGAAAGGATTTCAACCAAATCCTCTGCAGCGGTGGTGTGAGCACCATGGGCCGCCGCTCCTAACATGTTTTCTGCTAGAAATTGGAGAACGTCATCATTTGTAAAAACCTCTCTTAACACAGCCTCTTCAATTTGAGGAGGAGGTCGGCCAATCTCAACAATTCCTTCCCTGGTATATCCAAAAACCGTGATTTGCCTATGTATATCAACGGTCGCACAGATGATCATTGGTTCTCCTTGAACCATCGCAACAATACGTGTGGGGACCGTAATCGATTCACCTGGAACCGCCATTGAAACCGAATCCACACCAGCAATGGCATTTTCCAAAGCGGCGACCGCATCCGCATGAGCAACGGAGGCTTGAGCAACCGCAGGTCGAACAGCAGGCTCTCTACGGGCGGGGAAGAGATATTCAGTTAATACCATCGAACCGTCGTCCAAGGAATAAAGGGTTCCGATGAAGTCTCCTGACCAATCCAACGTACCCCCTCTTCGGATTTGATTAATGAGAAGGAATCCAAAATGGATCGACTCAAATTCTTCTATTGTGAAAGACAGCGTCTTAGGATTAACATTGATCGCTATTCCATCGTTTGTAAAGCTGGTGATCAACTCGGTTTCGTTTCTTGTAACGTAATTGAGTTCAATATTTTCTCGCGTTAACAATACCCGCTGGAGGTTGGCGATTTCTTCGTCCGCGTCGTCGTCACCGGTGGCTTCGGCATCGAGGATTCCCTCAACTGATTTCGCCACTCTTTCCGCTAATGTTCGTGCCAAACCCTCGTCCTTCTTAACCAGGTCTCTTTCCACTTTGTAGGTCAGATTGTCGGTAGGAAAGTCAAAATCAAAGGTCGGCTTTTTCTTAATGCGAAAAGCAATCCGAGATCTTACTTCGGGTTCCGTGGGAGGAGAAGGAGGGGTGGGTTGAACTTCCTTTCTTGTGATAACTTTTCCTTCTTTTTGGTGAAACACCACTACAGGAGGATTGTCGCTAGGAGGGTCATCCACATAGACTGTGGGCAATGCCTCATCCTGTAGCTGGTTATGGTAAAGGACATGGTTGCACACCACCGTCAAAAAATCGGTCGAAAGCCGAAATTGCTCAAACCCTTCTTCAAAGGAAAGGAAAAGTTGACTTCGCAAGCTCCGTTCCAGTCGAGCCGATCCAACCCGTTGAATCGGCTCGCCACTCGGTTTGGCAAACAGGTCATACACGTCTCCCTTACTGACAATTCTTATTTGCGCTCCCAAAATTTGATCCCTTTTTCTGTTTATTTCCCAGGTACCCCCCACAGGAACATCCCGTGTTGAGGCGCCACCCACCCGCCAAGTGGCTATGGCCTCCGCGTATCCCAATGCCAGGGTTGCTGATGTGCTCATTCTTTCTCGCTGATAAAGCAAGTCGGCAATCAAGTTCAAAACATTTTCATTGGCGAGGGTTCCACCCATGGCCTCATCCGTCAACTTACTTCCGCTAAATTCGTCTCTGTATCGATCTTCCATTAACCGTCGGATTTCCCTATTTCGTATGCCTTGTCGCGTCTCCTCAATGGTGCGATGCAATCCATAGACGATTTTTGCCCGAACAGCCTCTTTGGCGATCTTTTCCCCTGATCCTTGTTCGGCCTCAAGAAGGAGATTTTCAAAATCTCTCCCCATAGCAATCATGGCCTCTCTGGGACCCAGATGATCCTCATCATTATGAAAGAGGGGCTCCATAATGGCTTTTATGAGATTGTCCGTGGTAAATAGATTTATCGCATGAAAATGTCTATCGTCATTCCGTTTCAAAAAATGTCGATTGATAAAGAAGGTGTTATTCCTCCACGAATAACCGACCACCCCATCATCTCCCTCCGGGATATCCCGCACTGTTGTGTCATAAATAACAAATCGAATGGGGCCAGCGGAGTGGGCCATTCCTTGAAGAGGAGAGAGAATGAGGTTATGAAACAACCGCCAAGGCCACCCCTCAGGGGGATTGAGAAATTCCTGCAAAACGGAACGAACTTGCTCTTGCTCGCGTCTCGCCTCATCCGCATCCGGTATCCCGACGGATGTGATGGATATCTGCTTCAATAAGGCTTGCTGTTCGGCCGCATCATAACCATCTTGTTGGTAACATGGCCCTACATCCAACAAATGATAAACCAAAAGCGTATGTGGGATATAGTAAAGCCCTTCTGGTTCGAGGTTGCCAAAAATCATGGGTGTCCTCTCATTCAACAATCCGATGGTCAGAAGCAACATAATATGACGGTAACTCAACCGACGGGCAATTTCTTCATTGGCCACTTGGATCAGGATGGTCTCCCCATAATTGGTGACCCGTGCCAAATTGGGATAGACTCCTTCGGGAAAATTATTCATTTCTTCTGTATAGGTCCCTTCCATTTCCGGATCAACTTGAAATTGCACCGGTGGAAAGCTATTCAAATTTGCAAAAGCATGATGGCTCTGAAAACGGGCTCGTTCCCCCTGGAACATTTTCATAAACTCTTTTTTGTGCTGTTTCCTTTCCTCCAAATGAATATCAATCACATCACCTAATTTAAGCTCATCAACCTCTTCATTAACTCGAGCGGCGTAATAAAGGCTCCGAATGGCCACCTCTGTATTGGCCTGTAAGGCCGCCTCATTCTCAAATTGCCCGTCCCCCAAATCTATATCAAACTCAGCCTGGGTGATCTCCGCCACCGAAAGGGGTACCATCATGGCAAAGAGCGATCCGGTTGACTCAACCGCGTGGCTACTGGGGATCATTCCACCGGTCCAGAGGAAGGTCATTGTGGCCATGGCAAAAATGATCAAAAGGGTTCTTTTAATTTTCATCTTCTTCATTGAGTCCATCAAAGGTCTTATCCACCAGATAGCAGAACCCAAAATACCGATGAATAAAACAGAAAGTATGCGATTCAGGCGAGCGATTCCAGGATAAACATAATTGGCACCAACATAAAATCGTACAGATCGCCCCCTCTGGTTTGTTTGTAAATGAATGGGGATTGTTCTTTTCTCTCCAAGAGGATCGGTGGTACCAATATCATAAAGATTTGATTGGTCTTGATCCGCCACAGATATCTGAAGATCTTCATCATTCATGGAACTATCGGCAAACACATTTAAGGTGAAATGATTCTGGGGATAATCCGTATCAAAAAGAGAAATTTCCTCTTGGCTTATCGGGATGGCATTTTCACGGGAAAAATCAATATTGAAATAACCGACATTCTCACCCTCTTTAAAGGTGAGATCCACATCATACATCCCTTGTTGGTCGCGATGGAGGGACACCTTTTCTATTGAATCGGATCGTTCAACCTGGGAAAGTCGAGCTCCCAAATTTAATCCCTGAATCGGTTCGGTCGGCAATGTGGCACCTGTCAGAATCCCAATAAAACCAACCATGAATACTTGAAGAGTCAATCTTAACAGGGTATTAGGTCTCCTTGCTGGATAAGTCGGCGCGATTCGATGCATCTGAACAAAATCATAAATCCCCTGTGAGATGACACCGATCAACCCAACTGCGATGACGAATTTGAACGCAATCCCAAGGAGATGGAACACAAGATAGGCATAAATAAAAAATGGTGAGAAAACCAAGGCATGAAGACCCAAGGCCTGCAAGAAGAAAACAGGAAGAGATTTGCCTTGGTCACGGTGCTCTCCCATAAGAGCTCTTAAGAATGGGTGAATGGCAGTAAGTAAGACAAAAAACGCAATCATCATTGTGCCCGGAGAATAAGACACATATTGGGCCAACCACCAATATAATCCCAAACCCCACGTATGTTGAATCAATATCAACGGCAACCAAAGCTGCAGCACGACTTCCAGCACCACCGAAATCCAACCAAATACCACAGCAAATTTATGAGGGATTCGAAGCAAACGGGCCAGATAATATCCAACAGCATTGGGATGTCGAAAAGTATCCGCAAAAATAGATCGCAACCATATTTGTTGCCCATCGAATAATTTTTGAAGTATTTCAGATGAAACCGCTGGTCCCATCGCAATGATTCTTATCGGGAAACTTTGAATCCATTCGGTCAATTCTCGTACGCTTGGGTCCTCACTCAAACCGTATTGATGGGCAAACCGGATTGCGTTCGTGACCATCTGAAGAAAAACAGAGGCATCTTCATAGGTGCAGATGGAACAAGAATGACCAAGGGGTGTTGGTTCATGAATGTGCCCCATGGCTTTTGAAAATACATCCCTTTGATCTCCCATCAGCCTCGAGAACCGAGAAGCAATCTGGTCAGCGACGGAGAGAGTCCCATCATGGGATTCAGGGTTCAGAATCATCAATCGTATCAGGGCGACAACGGGGTAATTCAAGATATCGCTAATTCCCAAGGTCATAGATCTTTCGACCTGAGAAAAATTGACACTCCTTAATTCTGTCATCTCTCCGTTAACTTCAATTTCCGCATAAGAACTTTCACTCAATTCAACCCTGGCTGTATTTTCATCTATAGTAAACAAGGTCCTGAACTGAAAGAAGGAATCGGTCTGACCAAATACTGAAAAATAATCAGAAAGCTCACTCATCATGACTTTATAATCAAAATCATTTGGACCTTTTTCCACCTTACGTTGAAATAGAAAGTGAAAGAAATTATAAATTTGATTCCAGCTCCCATTACTTTTAATTCCTCTTGAAAGCTTTACAAATAGGAAGGTGTTATAAACACTCCCGTTTTTTCCCATGGATTTGAATAATCCTTCCACCATTTCTCGTCTGGTTACAAAAATGGGAATCATCGTGGCCATAAGTGATCGGGTAGATTCCAACTCATTGATTGGATATTGAAAGAGGTCCATTAATCCCATTTGCCACGTAAAAAATCCCAATAACAAGAGGAGGACCATGTTCAGCAAGAGATCCAACTTGAATCGGGTGTTTCGATCGGGATTTTTTATCTTTTCATTGGCGCTCTTGGTTAAAGTGCGTTTGTTATCTTCATCCCGAAGCGGATCGGTGTAAGGGAAGGAATAATAGAGAAGGGATAGAGCGGTTAATCGGGCTTGGGCATCCGTGTCCTCGAAGGCTTTGTCCAAAATGGGGAGAAACTTCTCGGATTTGGCGTTTTCCACCGTGATGGTGGCTTGCATGCGTTTGCGAACATCCTCCGATGTCAACAATTTCTCTATTGTTTCCAATGCGGGTTCGCCAATCCGACCCAACGCAATGGAGACAGCCTCGCGCACGCGGGCGGTCGGATGATCCACAACCTGGGCCAAACGAGTGGAAACCTCTTTGCCGCGTTGGATTCCTTCTTCTGTTTCGAGATAAACAAAGCGTCCGAGGGTCATCACCGCCATCCGAACCACTTCAGGATCCTTATGCGCCAACAGGTCAAAAAGTTTTTCACGGACTTCTCGTTTCAATCCCTTTTTGTTACCCGCACCCTTAAGAGCAATTAACTCTTGATTGAATCGGGCCAAATAAGCCTTCTTTGATGTCGCCAAGATGTCACGAAATACTTTTACAGCATCGGAATTTATAACCTCACTGATTTGACCCTTGGCTGCTTGAAGCAACCGAACCCTGTCTTGGGGGCTTAGCAAGCCTGACATGCGCAAAATCCCAATGGCCTCCATGAGATTCATGTCCGCAAACACCGTGGTGCCGTCTCCTCCTTCAAGAATCGCCACCAACTTCTCCAACCGAGCTTGAAGAAAAGAATCCCGATGGAAAAACCGTCCCAAGGCCCGAACGCTTTCGCTTAAGAGATGGGAATCATTGGATTCCTCAATAACCTTGAGAAGAAAAGGAAGCGTAAGAGAAGGGGGAGCTGTTTGAATGAGATTCAAATGTGGAAGAGGATCTTTTTCTCGATCTGGTTCAGCTGGAGAAAACAAACGAATGAGGACCTTCTTTTTGGCAAGAGGAGTTTGGTCCCAATTTTCAATAATGGCCTTAACAGCCGCCTCACCGTAACAAGTGGTTAGCAGTTGAACATAGGGACCATACACCTGTTGGTTGTAATTGTTCAGCGCCGCTGAATTGAGGGCCTGAACAAAAATAGCGATTTGAGGATCATCAAAATTCAACAAAGGCCCCATCACCTGATTTCGCGATTGGGGCAAACTTTCCATGATGTCAATAAAACTGGTTATTCTGGCTAGATTATCCTTGCCATTGGCAGCCGCCATGACTTCATTGGCATCAAATGCGCGCATAGGGGTGGGATCTGTCTTTTCGGCCAAATCCCATTCCGGTATTTTAACACCGTGTTTCTCCAGACTCTCAACCATTTCAACCCCTTTCATTCGGAGCAATCCATAAGGAGATTGAAGATGGAGAATTTCATCTTGATTGGTTTCGGCCACACCCATGGTGGCGGCCTGGAGCAAATTGTCCTTTCCATCAATAAAATGAAGCGAATAGGCTTCTCGGTCGTGTCGCAAACCCTGATAACCAATGTGGCGAAGTTTGAATTTGTTTCGATTTCCTTCCATCAAGGAAGCCGATAGGCTTCCGTTGGCATCAGCCATGTTGGCAAACACATCGACCCAATAAACATTGTCATCCCCTTTCATCAAACTTGTTCCAAAGCCCGCATCCCAACCATAGGCAGGACCCACGCGCCAGTTGACCAATTCATTTTTGTTTCCGTACATATCAAAATGACCGTAGCCATGGGGATGAATCCCAGCGCCAAAGGTATACCATCGCGCCTTGGTTTTATTGTCATTCCCGCGAATTCGGAAGGATCCAATCGAATGATAATATCCCACGCCTTGGGAATTGAAACTACCTTCAAGATTGTTGCCGTTGCCCACCACAGCGCCCAGGCCCACACCGCCACCGGCATATCCCCGATCGCCGCTCATCCCAACGCCCAACATCCAACTCTGATAACCTTTCTTTTCATGGTCACGCCCATCGGGAATGGTGAGACCACCCAAAATCGTGGCTTTGTCTCCTTTGTGGAGAAAAACACCCACACCGCGGGTCATACCAAGCCCCATTCCGTAGCGAACCGCCTCATATCTGGAATTTGTGGCATTTTCAGCGATGAGCATGCCCACTCCGAACTTCCCTGTTCCTTGCACATATTGATTGGCTTTGAGGGCGGTTTGTCCGTTCACAAAAAGGGCACCAATTCCTCCGAATCCAACACCCTGGGAATAAGAACCGGTGTGAATTGTTTTAAGTCCGCTTTGATTGGGAAGATCCAATATGCCAATTCCAAAAATTCCTGCCCCGGCATTGCCGTGATGATCTTTTCCTTGGCCCTCAATGGTGACGTTTTCTCCATAATCGATCACCAACCGAATTTGATTGGCATGCGCGGTGGCCACGGGTCCTGTATAGGTATTGTTTCCTCCGGGATTGATGAGAAGAGCAACACCATCTAGCGCTTTTGCGTCATATGCCTCATCCTTTGTCTCATCATTGGTTGTCCCAATCACCACCTTTCCTGCCGGTGTTTTCTCAAGAACAATTCGGGATTGGATGCCTCTTCTCTGAATT
>MSYE01000198.1 GCA_002176905.1 bacterium F11
CCACAGTATTAACAGCCTCGCTTTTATACTGCATAGTAATATTGGTATAAGAGACGGGTGTGGAAACTGAAAATTTAACGACATCCTTACAAAGATCAGAAAATAAAAAGGCCCCCCCCATTGTCGACCTCACCAAAACACGGGGCCACATGCTCAGTGCCATTGGTGCGACCAACGAACGGATCAATTTTCTTCGTTCCCAACAGGCTCCTTTTGAATCCGCCATAAAAAACTACCAGACAGGTATAGAGTCAGTTAAAGGAAAATACACCAAATTTTTTATGGATCACCAAAAAATAGCGGAGCATGCCAAAGCCCCCACCCCTTCCTTTGATACGGAAGAAGGGATTATCTCAAAAGCAGAAAATTTGCTGAACATCTCAGGAATGATGTCCACTCCCAACATTGCCGCCCTCGAAAGCCAACGTAACCGCACGGCCATGCAATCGGCAGCGCTCAAAGATCGCATACAAGAAAACAAAGATGCTGTGGACGCTTTGGATAAGCTCATCGCTGAAGCCAAAACCTTAAGCACCTGCTCGATTGAAAACACAGAGGATAAGGGGCGCATTAACGAAGCTTACTTGAAATCCATTGATACAAAATACGGTTCCCCCAACCAAAGCTACCTTAGCGGCGCTCTTACCTGGTTTGGAGGTCCTGGAGAAAAGTTGGAGGGGAGACCCTCGCGCCATCGCCTCAATGCCGAATACAGCGGAGACATTATTGGCGAGCTTAAAAAAGTTGGCGCCATGAAAGACAAATATGGATTGAGCAGCCCCGATGATGTTGAGACCAAGTTGGGCACCATAGAAAAAGACATTGAAACAGTTGAGAGCCTTGAACTCGATAAACGTCTTGAGGGCTTGGCGGCCGGGATGGCCAGTGTTGAAAAAATCGAGAAGAGTCTGTCCCTCACCTCTCTAGATGTACTGGATAAATTGAAGACCCACAAACAAACAGCGGAGGCCTCACGCTATGCCCTGGGCGGCTCCCCTTTGACAGGAGAATCCTGGCAAAAAGTCAAAACCAATTACGGGCTTCTGGTCACACGAAACCAAGAGATGAAAAAACGGGAGCAGGCTGGAGTGACCTTCTTTACCCAAGCAGCAAGGCGAAACATCCGCACCGACAAACAAGGAAATCCCATTTATTCCAAAACATTTTTAAAGGATCAAAATCTATTCCTGGATCTTCCCTTTTCATCCGACAAATTAAATGAAGCCTGGGCAAAGTTTGATGCCCATTCCGAAAAAATAGTGGGCGGGGCCCGCAAAAATTATTTCGCCAAGAAGATTCCTTTTGAGCAAATCCGAATTGCCGGGCTCTTTTTCGACGAAAAGGGCGTTTCAGATGCGGCCAAGTTGGATCAGTTTGACTTACTGAGCGGCCATATTGAATTGGAAGGACTCTTAAAGGACGACATCAAATCTGATGCGAGTGAGGTTTGGGTCAGCTTGGATGGAGGGAAGAATTTCAATAAACGGGCCAAAATCAACAATGGGAAAGTGGAATTCAAATGGAAACCCGAGGGCCGCAAGTCCAAGTCGTATTGGGTAAAGTTAAAAGTGAAATTCTCTGACCAAACACTAAGTGATCCCTTTCCATGGGGAGGCCACGGTGCTGGCGTCCATTATTATTTTGATGCCGAAGATCGGCCTATTTTGAGACGGATTAAGATTGCAGGCCGGGTATGGGATAATATCGATGGGGTGATGACCCTGAACCAGGATGATGTGACCTATGACGGTATTAAGGTGACCGGATATGCCAAAGGCCGCGTGGGCCATTTTGATGACAAGCGAGGAAAAGGCCAGACAAAACTTCAAGTCAGTCACAACGGCGGCGGCTCATGGAAAAATATTCCACTTTTTGATGGTGACCGCGTCAAATCCCCCTGGTCCTATAGTTGGCGTCCACAAAAAGGGGAATACAAACTGGTCTTTCGATTAATTAATCCCAGCGGACTAACCTCGGCTCCTGAAGATTGTGACCCTATTACGGTTCGTTATGAAAACAAAACCTCAGAAGATTCGGTTAAGAAAACCATGAGGAAACTCGTGGAAGCTTTTGAGCGCAAAGACATCCCCGGGTTTATGGCTGAGGTATCTCCTGATTTTTATGGTGGAGACGATATTCTTCGCGATCAACTTCGACGGTTTTTTGATTCGGTTCACACCATACGGCTTTATGTGGTTCCCAATCTATATCAGGTTAAACGAAAACGCATTGTCTTGAACACACACTGGGAACGAACACTGGTTGAAACCACCACATCCAACCAAATTCGCCAAAGCGGAGACACGGTTTTCCTTTTTGATCGGGATACAAAGAAAGTGATGGGTTTTAAAGGAGATGATCTCTTTGTCCCACTATCTGACACCGGTTCCCCTATTACGGGATCTGGACTTCAAGTGAAGCGGGGTACATTGAACGAACATACCCTGGCGGGAATGGATTCGTCTGCATTTGATATTTCAGCAGACCAAGCAAGCGCGATAGAATACGGAGATTTTTATTGGCTCAATTTTCAGATGGAACTGTATGCTGATGGCGGTGGCGCCATTGATCTGGGAGCCAAAGAACTCGATGAAGTGACCTCTGTCCCTTCAGGTGGCTATTCCACCAGTCCCGTTTCTTTGGCCGAAGGCCACACCTATGCAATCAAAACCCGCGAGGGCACCTATGCCGCTGTGTATATGGACTCCTTTACCGGTGCCGGCCCCGACGTCATGCAGTTTGAATACAAATATCAATCCGACGGAACCACCAACCTCCCCTGAATCGGATCAAGTTGGACTTGATAATCATCTAGAAATGAAAGAGGTCTCCTCCAACAGGTAGAATTGTTTTTGCGAAAAAACATAATCCTGAGGAGGAGACAGATGAAATTATATTGCGGAATTGACCTACATTCAAACAATAGTTTGGTGGTAGTAATAGATGAGGAAGATCGCGTCGTGTATCAGAAGCGTTTATCAAATGACCTGTCACTTATACAAAAAGAATTATCTCCCTTCCGAATGGCGATTCAAGGCGTGGCCGTTGAGTCTACGTTCAATTGGTACTGGTTGGTGGATGGTTTGATGGAAGCAGGACTGAAGGTTCACTTGGTGAATACGGCTGCCGTGGAACAATACGAGGGTCTCAAGTACACCGATGATGACCATGATGCGCGTTGGCTGGCGCACCTGCTGAGGCTTGGTATTTTACCGACAGGTTATATTTACCCCAAAGACAAAAGACCGATTCGGGACTTGCTTCGGAAACGAAGCCAGTTGGTTCGTTACCGAACAGCGCAGATCTTAAGTATCCAGAATTTAATGAGTCGCAATACAGGGCGCTCGATTAAAGACAATGACATTGGAAAGTTAAGTGGTGAAAAGATCGATACCCTATATTCAGATACAAACCTGGCCCTCGCCATGAAAGCAAATCTGCTTGTAAAGGAATGTCTTAATAAACAAATCCAGCAACTCGAGAAAACGGTTCTTAAGAATGCAAAGATTGAACCGACGTTTCGTCCGTTGTTGAGTGTCGATGGAATCGGAAAGGTCCTAGGGCTCACCATTATGTTAGAAACAGGAGATGTAAACCGGTTTGAGAAAGTGGGGAATTATGCCTCCTATTGCCGATGTGTGAGCAGTCGAAAGATCAGCAATGGAAAGAAGAAAGGAGAGGGCAACCGAAAGAATGGAAACAAATATTTATCATGGGCCTATGTTGAAGCCGCGCACTTTGCCATTCGATACAATGAGCGGATCAAACGGTACTATCAAAAGAAGATGGCCAAGAAAAATAAAATCATCGCGATCAAAGCGGTGGCCCATAAATTATCGCGGGCCTGTTATCATATATTAAAGGACCAAGTGCCATTTGATGTAGAAAGAGCTTTTGCTTGAAAATTGAGATGGGGAGTTTACAAAGGGGTTGGTGAACAGCCATTCGACTTGATTAACCCTTGCCTTAATATCTAAAGTGAATGCGCCTCCGCCTTGAGCCAACAAGGGTCTGGACGAAGTTTGAGCCACCTGATTTGTGATGTCATCACAATTGGACAAGGCGGGGCACCAAAGGTTTTCTGGGTCCGCCACGGCGGACAGGGGCGAGTTCTAGATGCATCTGAATTCTGCCTTGATCCTGATGAGTGACTGGTGCGGATTCATTTCCGCAGCCAATAAATAGAAAACACGGGTGCGCTGGATCTTGAAAAGAATTATTTGGTCCAACCAAGAAAAGGCACATGTTGTGACCCGGAGATTATTTAGCCTGTTGACAGGGGGTTTCTAATGAGTGACCCCTTCTCAAAGGAAATTCACCACATAAACAGCGTGATGACCCTCCTGGAAATTTCTAGAATGGAACCTGCCATTTCCCTTTTCTTAACGAATCGAATTGCCAATAAGGAGGACGTATGGAATTTCAAATTGACTGGGCCAAACTGGTATTGAATCCGCTCAAAGAGATGTTGATGGGGGTTGTTGCTTTCACACCCAACCTCATCTCCAGTTTATTCACCATCATTTTGGGCGTGGCCCTGGCTTATCTGGCCAAAATTGTGATTCAAACATTTTTAAGGTCAATTGGATTCGATGGGTTTGCGACCAAGATCCATCTTTTTTCCGATGAGACGGGAAAAGATGATCAGAAAATTCCCCCACACAAATTTGGCGGTGTCATTGTGTATTGGACCATCATTTTCTCAGTGGTCATCATGGCCCTCAGCAAATTAAGGCTAAAGGCCATCTCCTTTCAATTGAACACCCTTTTTACCTACGCCATAACCGTTATCATTATTTCTGCCATTGTTGTCGCGGGGCTTTTTCTCAGTATGCTCATTTGCCGCATCATAAAAGCGGCCGCGTTAAGCGCAGGGTATTCAAAACCGGATACCATCGCCAACATTTCCAAATGGATTGTTCTCTTCTTCACCTTCTCCATTTGCCTTTATCATATCGGGATTCAACGAGAAATATTTCTGATTGTATTGGGTGTGACATACTTGACCCTTTGCATCACTTTTGTGATTGCCTTTGGAATCGGTGGCTCTGGATTTGCCGCAACCATTCTTAATAAGTTGGTGGAAAAGAAATAGAGAATTTGGGAGAGTGGAACCGGTACCGACTTCGAAAGGTATATCTGCAACTTCAAGGAACAGATAATCTATTATTTTAATAGATTGTTTCATATGTTTCGGGAAGGACAAATCATCCCCTAAGGGGAAATTTCGATTAAATTTATGACCAAAAAGAAAATTATCATTATTGGAGCTGGTCCCGGGGGCTTAACAACCGGCATGATTCTGGCCCACCGAGGTTTTGAGGTCACACTCTTCGAAGCAAAAGAGGAGGTGGGCGGACGAAATGCCGCCATTAAAACGGAAGGCTACACTTTTGATACCGGCCCCACCTTCCTCATGATGAATTTCGTCTTAAAGGAAATGTTTGAGGAAACAGGACGGCAAATCGAAGATTATCTCTCCTTTAAGAAATTGGACCCCATGTACGAGCTGCAATTTGACGACCGCCGGATGCTTATCTCTGATGATCACACCAAAATGCGCCAGGAAATACATGACAAGTTCCCCGGCAATGAAAGTGGTCTGGACCAGTTCCTTGAATACGAAAAAAAGCGTTACGAATACCTCTTCCCCTGCATTCAAAAGGACTACTCCACTATCTGGTCACTTGTTTCCCCGATATTGATGAAAGCCCTTCCTTACCTGTCTCCCGGTAAATCCATCTTTCAGAATCTGGGCCGATATTTTAAAGAAGACAAGCTGAAGCTCTCGTTTACCTTCCAATCTAAATACCTCGGCATGTCTCCCTGGAAATGCCCGGCCTTTTTTACGATGCTGCCTTTTGTTGAACACCAATTCGGCATTTACCACGTGATGGGCGGGTTGAACCAAATCTCGCACGCCATGAAACGCGTGATCGAGGAAGAAGGCGGGAAAATCAAGACATCGACCCCGGTGGACTCTCTTCTCATTGAAAATAAAAAGGTCAAAGGTGTTCGATTAAAAACAGGAGAGGATGTCCTGGCCGATGAAGTGGTCATTAATGCGGACTTTGGCTATGCCATGACCCATTTGATCAAAGAGGGCACCTTAAAAAAATACAGTCCCAAAAAGGTTGAGAAAAAAGAGTATTCCTGCTCCACCTTTATGATTTATCTTGGGGTGAAGAAAAAATACCCCATGAAACACCACACCATTATTTTTGCCAAGGACTACAAGACGAATGTCGAACATGTTTTTGGGGGAAAGAAGCTTGATGAGGACATGTCTTTCTACATCCACAACGCTTCTGTAACAGACCCATCATTGGCTCCCGAAGGGAAATCCACTATTTATATTTTGGTTCCTGTCCCGAACCAGTTTGCGAATATTGACTGGGAGAAGGAAAAAGAGTCTTTTAAAGAGAAGGTCTTAAAACTCGTCGAGGAAAAGACGATCATCAAAGACCTCCGTGAACAAATCGAGGTGGAGCATGTTATCACTCCTAATGAATGGGAGAAAGAATTGAATGTTTTCAAAGGAGCCACCTTTAATCTGGCCCACACTTTCCCACAGCTCCTTTATTTGCGCCCTCGAAACCGCTTTGAAGAATTGAAAAATTGCTTCCTTGTAGGTGGCGGCACGCACCCCGGAAGCGGTTTGCCCACTATTTATGAATCAGCCCGCATATCCTCAAATCTGATCTGTAAAAAGCATAAAACCACTTTTCCCAAACCATCACATTTGGCAGCCAAATCCACGGTTTCAAGCTAACCCCGTTATGGGCTCCGTTATTGAAAACCAATCCCCTGTTGATCCCCAAATTAAAGAATCCTTCCGCCTCCCCACCAATTCCGATATTCATCAAGCATATGAAAAAGCCCGCATGGCTCTCCCGGGGTGGAGCAATAGATCAATAAAAGATCGGGTTCAGGTTTTAGGTCGTTTCCGAAGCCTCGTTGTAGATAAAATGGATGGAATTGCCGAGGACATACATCGGTGGACGTGAAAAACAAAGGTAGAGGCCGTCCTTAATGAAATTATTCCCACCCTCGAAGTTCTTAAATTTAATGATAAACACGCCGAACAGACATTGAAACCAATCGCTAAGAAAACGTCTCTTTCCTTTCCCAAATCCCGATCGCTCGTGGAATATCATCCACTCGGAACAGTGCTGGTCGTTTCGCCGTGGAATTTCCCTTTTCAGCTTTCCCTGGTTCCTATTTGCACCGCCCTTTTGGCTGGCAACGTTGTCCTGCTTAAAGCCTCGGAAACCACTCTCGCCATAGGCGAATTGATCCAGAGTTTATTGGCGCAAGCGGGCCTTCCGGAAAATGTTTTTACGGCCCTTCCCGGAGATGGAAAAATCGGCCAAAAGATGATCGAAGAAAAACCGGATCTTATTTTTGTCACGGGAAGTTCTGCAACCGGACAAAAGATTATGGAGCAAGCTTCCAAAAATCTCATTCCGGTTCACCTCGAATTGGGCGGAAAAGACCCCATGCTGGTGTTTGAAGACACCCCTTTTGAAAGAGCCGTAAATGCCGCTGTTTATGGGGCGTTCGCCAACGCTGGGCAGATCTGCGTCTCTGTTGAACGATTATACGTCCATGAAAATATAGAAGATAAATTCACTAAAGCCATCTTACATAAGACATCCCAAGTACGGATGGGACTTTCAAACGATTCAGACGTGGGGATGATGACAACCAAACGCCAGGTGGATGTCATAAAAAAACAAATTGAGGACGCGGAAAAAAAAGGAGCGGTCCTTCTCACACCCCTCCGGTTTGAAGGGAACTGGGTTTCCCCCATTGTCATCAACAAGGTAACCCATGATATGTTGCTCATGAGAGAAGAAACCTTTGGCCCAGTCCTTCCCATCATGTCGTTTTCTTCAGAAGAAGAAGCCATCAAACTGGCCAATGATTCCCCCTTTGGTTTGAACGCAAGTGTTTGGACCAAGGATTTGAAAAAAGGCCGGCGTATCGCATCACAAATTCAAGCAGGGAACTGTGCCGTTAATGATGTCGTTAAAAACATTGGGAACCCGCATCTTCCATTCGGAGGTATAAAAAGAAGCGGGTTTGGTCGTTATCATGGGAAAGAAGGGCTTCGGGCTTTTAGCCGATCGATGTCAATCATGATCAACAAGGGAACCGCAAAAAGGGAATTAAATTGGTTCCCCTACAGTTCGAAACTCTATAAAGATCTTAAAATATACCTTCAATTCTCCTACTTAAAAAAGAACTCTTTGGCGGCACTAAGAAATATATGGGGAACGATGAAGGCTTATAGGAAGGGACAAGATGACTAATAAAAATGTGATTGTAATCGGAGCCGGACTCGGCGGCCTTTCCGCCGCTATTTCTTTGGCCACTGAAGGTTTTCAAGTCTCGGTTTTTGAAAAGAACGACAAACCCGGCGGGAAGTGCAATTTGGACAAAATCAACGGGTTTACCTTTGATCTAGGCCCCTCGATTTTAACCATGCCCCATATTTTCAAGGCTCTCTTTGATCGGGCCGGAAAAAATATGGCGGACTATGTCTCCTTTGAAGAAGTACTCCCTCATTGGAGGAATTTTTTTGAAGACGGCACAACATTAGACCTCACGCCGGATATGGCTCTCATGGAAAAAGAGCTCGCCAAACTTCCCGACGATGAATCGCATGGGTTTTTTCAATTCCTGGAATATTCCCGGAAGCTGACAAAACTAACCGAGGACGGATATTTCAAAGCGGGATTGGATAATTTTTCTGAACTCACCCGTTATTATGGTCCACTCAAAAGCATATTGGGCTTTGATGTTTTTCGGACCATGGACCAGGGAGTACGACGCTTTATCAAGAATGAGAAGCTGGTCGACATCATGAATTATTTCATCAAGTATGTGGGCTCCTCCCCTTATGATTCCCCCGCACTAATGAACCTTCTCCCTTATATCCAATTTGGATACGGACTTTGGTATGTCAAAGGCGGCATGCACAACTTGGCCAAGGCCCTGGAAAAACTTTTGAACGATCTCGGTGGCACCATTCAATACGCGGCAGAGGTTTTGGAAATGAAAAGCAATGGCACCCGCGTAGAAGGCGTTCAACTTGCCGGGGGAGCCTTTGAAAAAGCCGATGTGGTGGTATCCAACATGGAAGTCATTCCCGCC
>MSYE01000199.1 GCA_002176905.1 bacterium F11
ATCCAGATCCGCAAGGGCATTAATGCCCCCTTTGAGATTTTTTAGCTTCTTAAATCCAATTTGCTGCAGTTGCCGGATGGCCTTGGCAGATCTCGCTCCGGATCTGCAATGAACAATATACTCCTTATTTGGGCTATGAAGAACGAAAAGTCGGATTCCGTCGATTCCATGAAGACGGGATTGGTTGGATGCAAATACGAACCTCAAATCGTTTGGAATCGGCAACAGCATCGAAGGCATCCGATATTTCTCAAATAAATCTAATGTTAAACAGCATGGGCTTGGTTTGTGATTATATGGGATGGAACTTCCATGTAAACGAAAACGATGAATCCGGTGAGCTTGTTGTTTCTGTGGGATATCCGGAGAAAAAGAAACAGACAACTTTTCAACTGGTTTTATCCTTATGGGGCTTCATTGTTGTTCCACTAACCTTTTTGTCCGGAGCCCTTCCTTTGACCCTTCTTTTCTTGGTGTTGTCATTTTTTCATTTGGATCTCAGTCACCTTTCAAATTTGTTCCAAAATATATTTGGAGATTTGGGAATATCCAATTATCTGCAAGCTGACATGGGATTTCCGTTGATTTCAAACCTATCTACCCGTGATCATAACTCAATAAAGGAGGATCGTGTCCATCTTCAGGTTGCTAATTTGATCAGAAATCGTCCCTTGAGTTTGGGGATCGGTGTTGCAACAGTTCGAATTGGGAAGTTAAATCAGAAGGAAGATTTTGAAGAAGATATTCGGATCTTGCGGGGTTGGGAAGAACATGGACCCAAAGTCTTGGTTGTACAAGATGGAGAAAAAGCGAAATCGTATGCAAGAAAATATCCCGACATATCTTTTGTCACAAATGATCAGGAAGGAATAACCAACCTTCATGCTATTTTAGAAGATCATCCCATCTCAAAGATGATGGTGTTGGTTGATTCCCAAGGAAAAGACGATCTGGAGGGTTCCTCTATAATTGACTACCTAACAACATTGGAATCGGAGAACGACCTGCCCATTCTGTCCTATCTGACCTTTGGTGTATTTCCTTACCTTTTGGGTAGGTTGTTCAACCTGAATCGATTGGAGGAAGCTCCTAAACCGAATTGGAAACGGTTTCGGTTGATGGCGCGACAGGCGTAAGAGCCTGATTATGAGCTCGAAATTCAATTAAAATTATCCTATTATCGGACGTTCGGTGGTGAGGAATGACGGATGTTACGTTGTCCGAAAGCCGAAAGCCGAGGGAATATTTTCCTTCGGAAAATATTCAGCGCGGTTAGCTCAGTTGGTTAGAGTACTACCTTGACATGGTAGGGGTCAGAGGTTCGAATCCTCTACCGCGCAGGAAATTTTGCTGGTAGCAAAAATTGGCATTAGAAAATGGAAAATGGATCAAGGAATTATTTATTGATAATAAAGGTGGGGGCAAAATTTCCCCTCCATTTTCCAATGCTATTTTCAAAAATAATTTCATAATAATTAATGAAAACAGCACCCAAACCTCAACAACTAGATAAAGACGACTACCTCCACAAACTCCGCCACACCACAGCGCACATTTTGGCGGAGGCGGTTCTGCAACTTTATCCCGGGACCAAATTGACCATTGGTCCACCCACCGAAGACGGTTTCTATTACGATTTTGATAGCTCTCATCACTTTACAGAAGAAGATCTTCAGAAGATCGAGAAGCAGATGAAGAGAAATTCCAAACAGATTGCCAAGATCGTCGGTGAAAAAAAACATCGAACAGAAGCCCGTGATTATTGGGATAAAAAGGGAGAAAAATACAAAGTTGAAATTATCGATGACCTTCCACCTGATGCCCCTATTACGTTTTACACCCACCGAAACTTCACGGATCTTTGCAAGGGGGGACATCTGGATTCAACCAAGGATGTCAAATTCTTCAAGCTGACCAAAGTTGCTGGGGCATACTGGAGGGGAGATGAAAAACGGGAACAACTCCAACGCATTTACGGAACTGTTTGGCCAACAGAAGAGGAATTAAAAGAATATCTTCATAGAGTAGAAGAAGCCAAAAAGCGGGATCATCGAGAGCTGGGCCCCAAATTGGGTCTCTATACGATTCATCCCGATAAAACAGGCAGCGGATTTGTTCTTTGGCACCCTAAAGGGGCTTTTATTCGAAATACTCTTGAATCTTACCTGCGGGATCTTCATTTGAAAAATGGATATCAACTGGCTTTCTCTCCTCATGTCGGACTCTCCAACCTTTGGGAAACCAGCGGTCATCTTGGCTACTACAAAGAAAATATGTTTCCAGAGATGAAACTCGAGAACCAATCTTTTTATGTCAAACCCATGACCTGTCCCTTTCATATCACCATCTACAAATCAGATCTTCATAGCTACAGGGAACTTCCCATTCGGCTTTATGAACATGGGACCGTTTATCGGTATGAGCGAAGTGGGGTTTTGCATGGAACTTTACGGGTAAGAGGCTTTACACAAGATGATACCCATATTTTTTGTCGCTTTGACCAGCTCCAGGAAGAGATCACCGGCGTTTTGACCATGGCCAAGGAGATCCTTAATGTTTTTGGTTTCAATGAATACGAATTAAAACTTTCCACCAGACCTGAAAAATTTGTGGGAGATGAGAAATTGTGGGATCAGGCCGAGAAAGTCCTTTCCGATGCCCTACGAGAATCAGGGATGGAATTTGAGATTGATCCTGGTGAAGGCGTTTTTTATGGACCCAAGATTGATATCAAAATTAAAGACTCAATAGGGAGAAGGTGGCAATGCTCCACCATTCAAGTCGATTTTAATTTACCGGAACGGTTCCGAGCCACTTACAGAAACTCGGAGGGCAAAGATGTTCCCGTTGTCATGGTTCATCGGGCCATTTTGGGATCGCTTGAACGATTCTTCGGGATTCTTATCGAACATTATGCTGGGGCTTTCCCTTCATGGTTGGCGCCCATCCAAGTCGCTGTGCTCCCCATATCCGAAAAACAAGGAGAATTTGCCAAGGGGGTATGTGAAAAGTTTAAGGAATTGGGCATTCGTGCCGACCTTCGTGATCAAAATGACAAAATTGGTGCCAAGATAAGAACCGCCACGCTTGAGAAAATTCCATATATGGCGATTCTAGGAGACAGAGAAAAGGAATCGGGGAAAATCTCAATTCGAACGCGATCGGGAAAAGACTTGGGAAGTGTTGATATTGAGTCTTTTATAAGTCTTTTGAAAAAAGAAATCGAAAACAAAAACTTTTAAATCAATCCATATTAAAAGCCTCATAAAACGATTCTCTTTTTGATATTTGCGCCATATCTTCATGACTTCTTACTGGTTGACAACGATTTTCACCATTGCTAATATTGATGACCTAATAAATCACGTTCTTGTGGTTTGCCAGGGTTCTTAAAATCCTGGCAATTTTTTATTTAAAGAGGAGGGTAGAGGCATCCGAAATAAAATATTTGTCCGGGTTAATTCGAACATTCGGTCTCCTGAAGTCCGTCTTATTAATGATAACGGAGAATTGATCGGAGTAAAACCCATCCAAGAAGCGATAAGATTGGCTCAGGATGCAGCACTTGATTTAATTGAAGTGGCTCCCAATGCCAACCCACCTGTTTGTCGAATCGGTAATTTCTCCAAGTTTTTATACGAGAAAACCAAGAAATCGAAAGAATCCCGAAAACATCGTGGTTCTGGTCATGTTAAGGAAGTTCGGTTTCGAATGAAGATTGGTGAACACGATTTTAATGTGAAAGTTGACCGGATTGTCCGATTTCTAAAAGAACATCATAAAGTGCGGATCAGCTTTATGTTCTTCGGTAGAGAAATGCAACATCGTGACCGAGGTGATGAAATGTTGCGAAAAATTGAGGAGGCAATAAAAGGTGCGGGGGTCGTGGAACAACGCCCACAAATGTATGGTAATCGGATGATCACGATTCTGGTTCCTCATAAAGGTTAAGATATATGCCAAAGTTAAAATCACATAGTGGATCAAAGAAAAGGTTTAAAATTTCAAAAAATGGAAAAGTTCGTTACAAACGCTCCGGAGCGAGACATCTTCTTCAAGGAATGTCTTCTTCAAGAAGTCGTTTTTTTCGACGAACTGATTCCCTGAATCAAACACAAGGAAAAGTTATCAAACGATTGTTACCTTACAGCTAAGATAAGGAAAGGAACCAGTTATGCGAGTTAGAAGCGTTACTTATACAAGACAAAGGAAGAAAAAACATTACCGACGAGCCAAGGGATCGTATGCCACAAAAAAGAATCGTTGGCGAATGGTTAAACAACATCTGAGAAAAGTTCATGAATTTGCTTATGTCTCACGTAAGGACCGGAAACCGAACTTTCGTCGGCTCTGGATTATTCGAATTAATGCCGCTTCTCGTGAGTACGGCAAATTAACATATGGCCAGTTTATGAATGGGCTGAAAAAAGCAAATGTGTCAATGGATCGGAAAGTATTGGCGGATTTGGCTGTTAACGATCCGGAGAGTTTCAGAGAATTGACCAATATAGCAAGATCAAGTCTCGCCCCTGCGGCGTAACAATTGATCAATCCCTTTCTCTTTTTAAAAAATCATATCAATGGACCTGAAAGAACTTGAGAAAGAGGCCTTCGAAGCACTTGACCAGATTAAAACCTTGCCAGATATGGAGTCGCTATATACGCGATATCTGGGCAGGAAAGAAGGTCAATTAACCAAAATCCTCAGAAGTCTGGGGAGTCTCCCTCCTGAAGAGAAGAAAGCGATTGGTAGGGAAGCCAATCAATTGCGTACCCTTCTAGAAGAAAAAATATCACTCAAGAAAAAAACCTTAGAGGACAACGTCCTTGATCAACGCATAAAAGACCAACAAATTGATTTGACTCTTCCTGGTCGCGCCCATCCACAAGGTCGATCCCATCCCATCCTTCAAACCATTGATGAAATCTGTGACATATTTAAATCCATTGGATTCCAAATCGTTGTTGGTCCGGATATCGAGACCGACTTTCATAATTTTACAGCCCTGAATATTCCCCAGAATCATCCTGCGAGAGATATGCATGACACTTTCTATTTGAACTTGAATGATTCTTTATGTAAACAAAAAAATCAACCCCTGCTTTTGCGCACCCATACTTCCCCGGTCCAAATTCAGCTTATGAAAAAGGTGAAACCCCCTGTCAGAATTGTGGCGCCGGGACGGGTTTATCGACATGAGGCCATTGATGCCACCCATGCTGCTATTTTTCATCAAATTGAAGGATTGGTTATTGATGAGAAAATTTCTTTTGCTGATCTAAAAGGGACCTTGTCCTATTTTGTCCATCAATATTTTGGGAAAAACAAAAAAGTGCGTTTTCGTCCCAGTTACTTTCCTTTTGTGGAACCGGGTGCTGAGATGGATATGGAATGGCCCTTAAAAAAAGGATCATCAGCATCCAATTGGATGGAAATATTGGGAGCCGGGATGGTTCATCCCCAAGTCTTGCGGAATGTGGGATATGACCCCAAAAAATATACAGGTTTTGCGTTTGGAATGGGAATCGAGCGAATTGTGATGGCACGTTACCAAATTCCTGATATTCGTTATTTCTTGGAGTCGGATCTGAGATTTCTGGAACAATTTTGATGATGATTCGGATTTTGAAAATGGGTTTTAATAAATGAAAATTAGTTTGGCTTGGTTAAAAGAGATTGTTGATATCCCGTGGTCTGTTGAAGAGACGGCTGATAAGTTAACCCTGCTTGGATTTCAAGTGGAGGGGATCACTTATACAGGCGTGAAGCTCGACAATATTATCGCGGTCCAAATCCAATCTATTGAAAAGCATCCCAATGCCGACCGTCTTCAGATCGCTAAGGTTTATGACGGTAAAAATGAAAGAACAATTGTATGCGGTGCCCCAAATATTGCAGTTGAACAGGTTGTTCCTTTGGCTCTTCCGGGAACCAAATTGGGTGATCAGTTTGAAATCAAGGTCACAAAAATTAGGGGCATTGAATCCGAAGGTATGCTTTGTTCCGAACGAGAATTGGGATTATCAGATAATCACGCAGGTATTTTTCAGCTCCCCATCAAATCCCAATTGGGTGCCATGGTTAACGACATCATTGGGGGGGAAGATGTCATTTTTGACATTGAAGTGACCCCCAATCGTCCTGATAATTTGAGTCATATTGGGATTGCGCGTGAGTTGGCTGCCTTAACTGGAAAAAAACTGCATTTCCATAAATCCCAATGGAAAACCCATAAAATCGGACCCAAATGCAAAATCATCATAAAAGAGCCAAAAATGTGTCATCGGTATTTGGGAAAGATTTTTCTGGACGTTAAAGTAGGTCCATCCCCTCAGTGGATGGTTCAACGCCTTAATACTTGTGGAATTCGCTCCATCAACAACATCGTTGATATAACCAATTACGTGCTTCTTGAATGGGGACATCCACTTCATTCTTTTGACTTGGAAAAGTGTAATGGGCAAGAGATAGTGGTTCGAATGGCTAAAGAGGGGGAATCCATCCTTGCTCTTGATGAGAAAAAATATCCCCTCTTGAAGGAGGATCTGATTATTGCTGATCGAAAAGATCCCATTGCCATCGCTGGTATTATGGGAGGCCAACTTTCGGGCGTAACAGAAACGACAACAAAAATTCTTCTTGAAAGCGCCATTTTTGATCCGGCCACGGTTCGAAAAACCTCCAAGCGACTGAATTTAAAAAGCGAAAGTTCCTATCGATTTGAGAGAGGAACTGACTCGGAAACCGCTCAGCAAGCCTCCCTTCGAGCAGCTCATTTGTTAATGGAATTGGCCAATGGACAACCAGGGCAAGCTTCGGATGTTTTTCCTACCAAACCAAAAAAGATTGTCATCTCAATGGATCGCCAAAAGATGCACGACCTTCTAGGGATAAAAGTAGATGATTCTAAGGTAGATAAAATATTTAAAAATTTGGGATTTTCCTCAGTCAAGTCGAAAATGGGATGGAAATGTCAAATTCCTTCTTTCAGAAAAGATCTTTTTGAAGATGCTGATTTAATTGAGGAAATTGCCCGGCATATCGGTTATGACAACATCCCTGAAACCTTACCAAGATTAAATCCCGGTCAAATTCCAGCTGATCAAGAACCAATCAATCAGAAAACACTAACAACCTACCTTAAAGGTCAGGGATTAAATGAAACAATTACGAGTTCATTTTCTTCTTCTGAATTGATTCAAAAGCTTGGTACCGCAGAAAACCGTTGGATTAAAATATTAAATCCGGTATCTCAAGAAGAAACAATCCTGCGCCCCACATTGTTGGCCAATCTGTTAAAAGCGGTTACCCGAAATATCCACTATCAGAGGGATACCATTAGGCTATTTGAGTGGGGGAAAACGTATCAGAAAAACGAACAGAACCTAGCCCTTGAAGAACAAAAAATGGCTCTTGTTCTGTATGGGAATTCTTTGACATCACATTGGTCCAAGAAAAATGATGTTTATGACTTCTTTGACTTGAAGGGATTGTTGGAAGGCATCGCTTCTTTATCCGATCAGCAGATCATTTTAAAAAACCTGCCAACAAACCCCCTGTCGTATTATGCTCCTCATCAATCATTTGGGATTATGAGAGAGAATGCAATTATTGGCTATGCAGGAGCCTTGCATCCGGCTTTGGCAAAAGAATTTGATTTTAAATACCCATGTTATATGGCGGAGTGGATTTTAAATCCCACCGGAAGGAAACATCCCTTCATTCGCCCTCTTCCGCGGTTTCCGTTTGTTGAAAGGGATCTCGCGATTGTTGTAGAAAAGAACAAAAACTGGGTTGAAATTGAGCAAGTGGTCCGCCAATCAGAAAACAGATTTTTGGATGCGGTATATCCCTTCGATATTTTTATGGGTGGCAGTTTGAAACCTCATCAGAAAAGTATTGCATTTCGGGTTCGATTGAATTCCATTGAGCGGACACTTTCAGATGTGGAAATCAATGGTACCATTGAAAAGATTAAAGATGGATTGAAGAAACGCATTGGCGCTGAACTCCGATAATCAAACTCACGAATTTTCCTTCCTTTCCCGTCAATCTCACTGGGACTTCTTGAATAACAATCCCCATCATCTTCATAATGTCGTTGTAATTGGAGGGGGGGTGGTGGGCGCTGGTTTTATACGCCAATTAACTCTTTGTCGCATTCCTGATGTCCTCCTTGTTGAAAAGAATGATTTTGCTTCTGGAACAAGTGGAGCATCCAGTAAGCTTATTCATGCCGGGATCCGATATTTGGAACAATCCTGGATCCAATTAAAGAAAGGAAACATTTTGGGTGCTGTTCATAATTTTTTATTTGTTTTTGAAGCCTCTCTCGAAAGAAAGCGGTTGGGACGGATGGCTCCGCACCTAATAAAACCGAAATCCATTTTATTTGTCTTAGGGGAAAAAGACAAAAGGCCCATCCTAAGCGTCTTATTGGGGATATGGGTGTATTATTTTATGCAGCTTATTCAAGGACAGTTTTTTTCTCCACCGGGAATGTATCTCCGAAAATCCACCATTCAAAAGAAAGCTCCCGAGATCGATGCTTCTAAGGTTAAGGTGATTTTTAGTTTTTGGGATTCCGAAACCGATGATGCCCGGCTGGTTATCGAGAACCTTCAGAGTGCTCATGAAAAAGGGGCACGCATTATGAATTACGTTGAGGTTGTCGCACTTCATAAGCAAGAATCGTTTTGGATGTGTAAATTAAAAAATCATGAAAACCAAGAAGAGGTATGGGTTCGCACAAATATTGTTATCAATGCGGGAGGCCCATTTGTTGATGAAATTCGCAAGCGGGTAAAGGGGGGGGGATTTAATTCCCTTATTGACCGTGTGGCGGGAGCTCACTTGGGGGGTTTATCCGCAAAAACAAAAAAAGATTTTTTTTAGAAAAAAGATGTATGAAAGAACTACACACCAAGATCCACGGAAAGAGAAAAGTGCTACCCCGCCACAAAAGGTTGCGTTCCGACCGCAATAAGATCTCCATCCGGAAGCCCTGTTTTCCCCCCTTCCTCGCCCGAATCATAAGGAGGTTTTCCAGGAACAGCGGTCTCTCCTGGCATAAGAACTT
>MSYE01000200.1 GCA_002176905.1 bacterium F11
TGGGTCGGGGTGTTCGTTAGAGAAACTTCAGAAATATAAAGATACCCAAAATGTCATGGGGACTCAGGTTTCCGTAACGGTTTTTTCCCGGGATCCAAAAGAAGCCCAGCAGGCGATCGGATATGCCAATCCCGATGATGCAATTCGACGACAATTTAAGATAGAAAATATTTCTTATTTTCATCCGATTGATCGGACAAATGAACACGGCGTGGCCTTTGAAGTAGATTCTGTGCAGTTTGCCAAAGGTCCTATTGGTGAATTCATGGGAATCTTGGCTGTCGCTCGGCCCAAACAATCTTCTCCAAATAAATATGTCGTTTCTGAGGTTTGGGTTATTCAAAAAAAGAAAGGTTTCTTAAGCAATATGGGATTAATGGAAAAACTAAATCCAAGAGAAAAAACAACCAGAGAAATGATGAAGATTAACGACCGAAGGGTCAAACAATGGGACAACCTGAACAAAACCAATTTTGCCGTCACCCTCATTGATTTCAGCCAACCCGAACCGACTTTCCGATCCGGGATAATCAATCCATAAGAAAACCGCACTCCCTCACTTATGACGTTGTATTTACCCTTTGGGATGGAAAGTTTTGTGAAGATCTTTTAGGCGTGAACGATCAACGTGGGTATAGATTTGGGTGGTGGAAATATCCGAATGGCCCAACATTTCCTGGACCGCTCTCAAGTCAGCACCACCCTCCAAAAGATGCGTAGCAAAAGAATGGCGCAAGATATGAGGACTGATATTTTTTCGGATTCCCATCAATTTTCCGATCTTTTTTAAAACGCGCAGGAAAGTCGATCGGTCAATCCTCCCCCCTCGAGAGCTCGTAAAGAGAAAATCTTTTCCGTTTCCAATTAAGACTTTTTTTCTGGCTTGGTTACGCAGGGGAAGATATTCCGACAAAGTTGCTTTGGCCCGATTCCCAAAGGGAACCACACGCTCTTTCCCCCCTTTCCCTTTGACCCGAACAAACCCTGCATCCAAATCAATTTGGGCGTCACGCAACTCACTAACCTCAGAAACCCGCATGCCCGTTGCGTACATCAATTCAAAAGCCGCCCAATACCGAAGCCCTTTTTCTCGCGACTTATCATTTCCGGATTTTTTATCCCTGACGGAAGAACCCAACAATTTGGCCAACTCATGATGCGCCATCACTTTGGGAAGACGTTCGGGAATCTTGATAACAGACAATGATTCAGTGGGATCCTCCGATATCTTCTCTTCGCTCAGGAGAAACCGAAACAATTGACGGACGGCCTCAATGTTCCTTCCCAGCGTTGCAGGAGCCTTTCCTTTGGATTTTTCTTCCCACAGAAAATCGGTCAGAAGAGATGGGGTGACCTTGGTTAAAGATATTTTTTGCTTCCGAAGGAAAGAAAGAAATCGAGCCACATCCGATTTGTAGGCTTGGAGGGTATTGGCTGAGAGTCCTTTATCAACACTTAAAAAGGTCAGCCATTCTTTAAATAATGTTTCGGCGTTGTGCTGGGTCATTTTCGCTCCACAAAAAAGCCTATGGGATTATCAATCTCCCATAGGCCCTTTTGATGTTGAGCAATAGTAAACGAACCTATTTTTTTGATGCTGTTGCGGGTTGTTTTAAAGGTCCACCTTTTTGAGTGAGGGGCTTTGAAACACCAGGGCCAGCTGTTTCCAAATAGCGTACCCGGATGAGCTTCTCGAGTTCATCGGTGGTCTTGGGATTGCTCACGAGAAATTCCTTTGCATTCTCGCGGCCTTGACCAATCTTTTGTCCCTTATACATATACCAAGCTCCGGATCGTTCGATCATCCCCGATTGAGCTCCCATATCAAGGATAGCGCCTTCTCGGGAGATCCCGGAACCAAACAAGATGTCAAATTCGGCCTGCCGGAAAGGTGGAGAGATTTTGTTTTTCACAACCTTCACCCGAACATGGCTTCCTACCACGACGTCCGCCTTTTTAATGGCTTCAACCCTGCGAATATCCAGTCGGACGCTGGAATAAAATTTCAGCGCCAACCCGCCTGGTGTTGTTTCGGGGTTACCAAACATAACCCCAATTTTCTGCCGAAGTTGATTGATAAAAATAATACATGTTTTTGATTTATGGAGAATCGCGGTGAGTTTGCGAAGAGCTTGGGACATCAATCGGGCTTGAACACCCATGCTCGATTGTCCCATTTCTCCTTCAATTTCGGATCGTGGAACAAGGGCCGCGGTGGAGTCAATCACAATGAGATCAACCGCACCAGAACGAACCAATTGTTCGGTAATCTCAAGAGCTTGCTCACCAGAATCCGGTTGCGAAATAAGGAGGTTATCAATATCCACCCCAATCTTTTTGGCATAAACCGGATCCATGGCATGTTCCGCATCAATATAAGCAGCGGTTCCACCCTGTTTTTGGGTTTGCGCCACAACGCTCATACAAAGGGTGGATTTCCCAGAGGATTCGGGTCCGAAAATTTCCACCACACGACCTTTGGGTAGTCCTCCCACACCGATAGCAATATCCAGAGGCAAGGCACCGGTTGGGATAACGTCGATCTTTTCGTGTGATTTTTCCCCCAACTTCATCAAAGCTTCCTTTCCGTAGCTTTTTTCGATCTGGGTGAGGGCTAACTTGAGGGACCGTTCTCTGTCTTCCTTCGAGACGGGTGAGGCTAACTTCTTTTTCTCTGTTGACATAATTCCTCCTTGGGACGTAACAAGTATGATTTTGAGACGATCTCTTCGAGGGAGAACGGTTTGGTACCGCTTGAAGGTTATTCTAATAAGGAGCGGCGTGTGTGTCTAGAGGGAACTTAGAAGAGAAGCAAAAAAATGGCTCTTGCTCCCACATTCGCTAGGATACCAGCCGCCACATCATCGGCTGTCACGCCCAATCCACCTGGCCACTTTTGCAGGGCATTTCCCCAAGGGCCTTTCCAGACATCAAAAAAACGGAAAAGCACAAAAGCCACCAAAAAAGCCGAGGGATGAAAGACAACAAGCCCCCAAAAGGCCACCCAAACCCCAATCCATTCATCAATGACAATACGGGTATCATCGTGTGATTGAAGAATCTTCTCCGCGTGGTGAGAAACAATCACCGACAACACAATTCCTCCGATCATCAACCACAGCGAAGCCCTTAAGGAAGGAGGCAAAAGAAAGAAGGTCCCCGCACCAAAAAGTGATCCTATCAATCCAGCTCCAGTCCATTTCTTTTTTGTCAATTTTGACCAACCCATGGCCTTTTGAATAACTTCTGTCGCTTTGGCAGGAAGATAACTTAAGAAAAAACAGGTCGCCAACATAAGGGAAACAAAAGAAAGGAGGGACAAAAAAGGCTTTTTAATGGAGAGGGGTTTCATAGAAAAGGTCAATGTTATCCTTGATATACATGGTTCCCGATACAATCGTCAATAACGTTGTTATTCCAACAAGCCATATTGATCCCTGTGCCAGGATCCAACCAAGGACACCCCAGAAACCATCACGACCGGTTAAACTCCCCTTGGGTATGCCCCAAAAATCTTCCAAAAGAGAATTGAGAATAAGGATAACCAGAATGGAAATAATACAGACCATCTGAGAGGTGGTTTTAAATTTCCCCGCGGATTTGGCCGCAATAATCCGACCATAGGACATGGCCAGAGCGCGAAGCCCTGTGATCAAAAATTCACGTCCAATAATAAGGACCACCATCCAAGCGGGAACAAAAATTTCTGTCATTTGGACAAAGGTGATCAAAGCCGAAGAAATAAGAAGTTTGTCGGCAAGCGGATCCAGAAATTTCCCCAATGTCGTGACCTCACCCAACCGCCTGGCCAACTTTCCGTCGTAATAATCGGTTAGACTGGCGATGACAAAAAGAAGAAGTGCCGCAATCCGACAAATGGAATTATCGAACAAAATCAAGAGAAGGAAAGGCGCTATTAGGAATAGACGAAGAAGCGTGAGTTTTGTGGGAAAATTAATTGTCATGGGGCAAGAATACTCTTTTCTGGTCCTCATTAATAGGAACCTTCACCCCGTCAAAATGAACGACCAATTCTCGTGTGTGACCCAATCGAATGGCAAAATTGCCGCCAGCACTCCAAGACCATGTTGAACCCTCCGGAATAAATCCTTCAAAATGGCCATCCTCCGCCTCAACTCCAAGCCACAAGGGATAAGGCGTAAAGACCTCAAGGGTGTGTTCGGGAAGAGCATTTTCTTCTGTTTTGGATTCTTCAATTTTTTTGGTAACGGGTTCCTCCAAGGCGGCGACAGTTGTTTTGGGTGCTTTATGCCCCCCTTTTTCAGATGAATCCACAGAAAGAAATTTAACAAAACCCAATATAAAAAGGACACCCAACCCAGCGGAGATCCACATCACTCTTGTTTGATGATCTTGCTCGGCAGTGGACTGGGGCTGTTCATCTTCATCGATTATTGGTTCGCTCGTCAAACGTACATAAGGAGCCAACAGCTTATCTGGGTCGAGCCCAAGGAATTGGGCATATTGCCTCAAAAAGCCAATCAAATAAACACCACCAGGAATTTGATCCCAATTTCCCTTTTCCAAATCTTTTAACAAAGGAACCCTAATTTTGAGGGATCGACTGGCCTCAATCAAACTCAATCCCTTGGACATACGCCGTTGGTTCAAAGACTTGGCAATACCCGCGATTATTTCGGACTGAGACTGTTTTTGTTCTTTTTTGTTGTCCATATAGCGATGCTAATTAAGCGGAATCACATCAACCCCTTTGGGAGGCTTAAAACGAAAAGTCCCGGTTGAAACCTTGGGATTAACTTCTTGATTAAAAAGATGTGTCACAATTTTTGCTGAATCTGAAACATAAAGAGTTTGAAAAGGCAACCAAGTCTCTGTTGAAATGGAAAATTCAAGATGGTAACCCCATTGTACATTCTTCGGATGGGCCAGAAGAAGCACATTTGGTTTCCCTTTCTTCTCGGCGGGAGAACGAACGGTCAAATGGAAATTTTTCTTTAGTTGGGAAATATAATCCTGGATGGGAATCATACCTTTGGGAAGAGTGGAATCGGACAACCAATCTCGGGACTGTCCCACCCAAACCTGCTGAAAGGAAGGATTATACACCCATACTTTTTTTCCGTTGGAGATAGTGAGCTGCGACTCTGGTTTTTCTTTCTGGATCCGAAGTTTGTTGGGATGCTGAAAAACCGCTTTCCCCTCAACCTTCTCTACTGATTCCATGGCCACGTACCGAACTTCTTGACGAAAATCGAATTGGATGGTTTTGATGTTTTCTTCTCTCTGCTCCATTTGGAACAAAACATCTTTCAGGTCGGTTCCGAAAGCAGAGGTAAGGGAGAACAGGAGAATGCCCAAAAACGTGATGCGAAGAGGGCCCCTCATTGTACGGCTTCTTCTTCCTCAGGAAGCCGGTTGACCTGCTCCAGGAAATCTTCAATCTGATCAAAATTGATTTCCCACCGGTTGGAGCCTTCTGGCTTTCGAATAAATTCTTTAACTTCCAAAAGGGAAAGCACATTGGTGGCCCGAGCAGAACTGCCCAAATGGGCTTTGAGAAGATCCTGCGACACGCGGCGACGCTCCAACACCAATTTGAGTGCCTCAATGAGATCTTTTAACTCCTTTTTATCTTCAACGGCAAATTCCAACGCACTTCCGGATCCAAACAAATCATCGTACGAAGGCAATCCAAATTGTTTCACATGCGCCACAAGATTGTTTACTTCTTTTTCAGAAACAAAAGCACCCTGAATACGAATTGGCTCAATGGAGGCAGGAGGGAGGAAAAGCATATCCCCATTCCCCAATAAACTTTCTGCCCCAATGCTGTCGACAATAACCCTGGAATCTGTTCCAGAGGCAACCCGAAGGGCAATGCGGGCAGGCAAATTCGCTTTGATGACACCGGTGATGACGTCCACCGAGGGGCGTTGCGTGGCCAAGACCAGATGAATTCCCACCGCCCTCGCCATCTGAGCCAAGCGTTGAACAGAATCTTCCACCTCTTTTGGAGAGGTCAACATCAGATCAGCCAACTCATCGATGACAATGACAATATAGCCAATCTCCGGTTCTCCGGTTGCTTTTCTCTTCTTATTAAATGATTCAATATTTCTCACATTCGCTTTGGCGAAAAGGTCGTATCGGTACTCCATTACTTTCACCATCCGTGCCAATGCTTTTGAAGCTTGTTTGGAATTGGTAATAACTTCCGCATTCACCGGCGGATGGCAAGGATCATAGAGATGCGGGATCATCGTATAAGAAGGGAGTTCCAATCGCTTGGGATCAATGAGGAGAAATTTTACACGACTGGGAGGCATTCGATACAACAAGGAACACAACAAAGCGTGGATCACAACACTCTTTCCTGATCCGGTAGCGCCGGCCACCAAAATGTGGGGCATGGCTGCCAAATCAACAAAATAAGGTTGCCCTGATACGGTTTTCCCAAGTGCCACGGCCAAGGGTGATTTGTGATTCAAATATTCTGGATTTCCCAGCATCTCTTGAAGACCCACAAGTTCTGGATTGGTGTTGGGAATCTCAATTCCGACCGCGCCTTTCCCTGGTATGGGAGCAAGGACCCGAATGGCAGTCGAACGCATCGCCAACGCCAAATCATCGGCTCGACTGGAGATGGAAGCCACTTTTACTCCGGGTGCTGGTTCCAAATCGTAACGCGTGATAACGGGTCCAGGATGAATTTCGACCACACGGGCCGCAATATTAAAATTGGCCAAAGTCTGTTCCAGCAAACTGGCACGGGAGGTCAATTCTTCGCGGGGGACAGGAGTGGATCCTCCAGCGGCCTCAAAAATTTCAAGTGAGGGACTCTCATAGCGGGGCGCAGGCTTGGGAGGATCAACGGGTGAGACATTTTGATCTGACTTTTCTTGCGATTCTCCATTTGTTTTTCGAATTAATGGTTTTGATTTCTTCTTCTCAACTCCTTTCTTTTCTTCTGAAGGAGGCGTTTTCGCCACAGGAGGAGGCAATTTGGATTCTGACTTCACTATTTTGGGAGGCAAGGAAGCAGGGGCAGGTTTCTGTAACACATCTACCGCGGGAACAACCGGAGGCCGGCGTTCCTTTCGTTTTGCAACTTTGGCCTTCTTCCATTCTTGCCAATCTTCAATAAGTGATTGAGAGGTTTTGTAAACAATTTCGCTGGGAGAAAGGCCACTGCGTAGGATGGCCAACACACATAGCAAACCAAGGGTTACAATCCAACTGCCGGCTTCGCCAAACAACCGGACAAGAAGCTGGTTTCCACTTAGCCCTATGATCCCACCATAATTTTCCTGCCAAACAGCTTGTCCCAAAAGAGTCATAAAAACCAAAAAGGAAACAAACAAGGCAAGTGAAAGAAGTGGTTTTAAGGTTTGAATACGCTGCGAACGATTGAAAAGTGTTTTTCCTCCGATCCACAGCAAAGCAAAAGGGATGAGGAAGCGTCCAAATCCAGCGAGCCATCCGAGAAACTGAGCCAAGCGTCTGCCCCAAAGACCAGACAGGTTTGGAAAAAGGATGCAATAAAGGGAGAGAACACCAACAAAAATAATACCAACGGCCAGCCAATCGAATTTCTTTTGCTGACGTCGTTTTTCTTTGCTTCGGGCCCGAAACCGGGAACGCCTGTAATACAAGAAACTCATGCTTTAATGTAATGGCTCAATGGCAAAAATGGCTTGTCCAGCCTCAACTGGTTTCCCATTTTCCACCAGGATTTTTGTAACCCGCCCACTGCTTTCTGCCGTAATTTCGTTCATCACCTTCATTGCTTCGATGATACAAAGAACCTGGCCAGATTTGATGGTGTCACCAGCGGAAACAAAAGGGGCCGCGGTTGGAGAGGGGGATCGGTAAAAAATACCTGCAATCGGTGAATTGAATGATTCCCCCTCCTCTTTCTTGGGGGGCAAAGGGGCCTGATTTTGTGATTTTTTCTGATGGTGGACTTTCCGCGTCTGCAGTTGCCCCTCATCAGACACATCAGCAGTGGGGCGAACAAGACGAACCTGACTGGACCCATCCGCTATTTCCAACACATGAAGGTTTTCCTCCTTCATAATGTGAAGGTAATGATCCATCATCCCCTTCTTTTTCGAAGATTTTCTTTTTTTGGTATGTGATTTTTTGGATGTTTTGGATTTACCCACGACGCGACCGATAACCTCCCGCGTTTCGATCTGGACGACTGGGCCGACGGGGTCGATAACCGCCATCGTCCGAAGGAGCACCATCCGGCCTAGGAATGAGCGCTTTGCGCGATAAATTCACACGCCCCTGCCCATCAATTTCCATTACCTTGACTTGAAGTTCGTCTCCTTCTTTCAAAATATCTTCCACCCGCTCAACACGACGATGCTCCAATTCGGATATATGAACAAGGCCTTCTTTCCCCGGCATAAACTGGACAAATGCACCAAGTTTCGAAAGAATTTTAACAACCTTACCTTTGTATACTTTCCCAACTTCTGCGACCGCTGACAAAGATTCAACATAGGATTTGGCGGCTTCGACAGATTCCGAGTTTCTACTGGAAATGTACACTCGGCCATCATCGTCCACCTCAATGGTGGCACCTGTATCTTCTTGAAGTGACCGGATGTTTTTACCACCCGGACCAATGAGGGCTCCGATTTTATCAACTGGAATATCCACGGTGACCATTCGAGGAGCAAATTCAGAAAGGTTATCACGATGGTTAGAGAGGACCGCTTGCATGGCGTCCAAAATATGAAACCGAGCTTCCTTGGCTTGGGCAAGTGCTACTTTTAAAATATCAATGGTCACACCCGGAATTTTGATGTCCATTTGGATCGCAGTGATACCATTTTTGGTTCCGGCCACCTTAAAATCCATATCACCCATAAAATCCTCAAGGCCAATGATATCGGTTAAAACAGCAACTTTCTCATTTTCCTTTACCAGTCCCATCGCGATTCCAGCGCAAGCCTCTTTTAAAGGCACACCCGCATCAAACAGGGCCAAGCTTCCTCCGCAAACCGACGCCATTGAGGAAGATCCATTTGATTC
>MSYE01000201.1 GCA_002176905.1 bacterium F11
ATTCAGGAAGAGGAAAGTTGGAAAGAGGCGTTAACCACATGGATCCTAGGGATCAAGCCTACGATATGTTTTCAGCGGCCGGAGAAGAGGCGTATGCCTATTTTGCCCAGATTGCGAACAATCGGAACGTGGCACTTTCTGTTCGGCGCGAAGCCGCGCATCGCATGGCGGACATTACTCAAGCTTTGGGTCATTTCCCTGCCATGATGAAACGCTACGACTCCAAAACAGGTTTGTATGGTGTGTTGCCGGAATTTGCCGAGGCGTCCTATATTAATGTATCCAGGAATGTCCGAAACCGGCCGGCCCTGATGATTGCGCGAACCACCTTGGCTTTTAGTGATAACTTCCTCCCCAATACATCAAAAGCCAAAAAAGCAGGAGGGGCAGAAGACGCAGATAAGAGTGCGCTGATGGATGTGGGGCCCAGTGGGGCTGTGGAAGTCCGGTCTGATGAAGGATTTTTGAATGGCTTAAAATTGGGTTCCCTCAAAGATGCCAAAGAAGGGGAGGGGAAGAAGCGGCGCGTTCTTTCTTATGGGCAACAAGTTTATTTGCAGGTGGCCTCGGCCATCTTTAACTGGGATGAGAAGGAGCGGGAACGACACATTGCGGATTTGAAAGCGGGTGGTATGTTGGATGCGGATTATACGTATGATGAGAACAACAAAGAAGAAAGTGCCAAAGACTTTGCCCGTCAGATTCGAAGCAGTTGGTTGGCCACAGGGGCCCAAGACAAAGAATTCAATTGGGGAAGAATTTTGACCACTGCTGAGGAAGTTTATCAGTTCCATCAAGGGGAAGAACCTGGAACCCAGGGTAGTCCTCAAGTTGTGGACAGGAATATGTTTGTGGATGTTGTATTTGAAGATGACGATGAGGCTCTTTTTACCTACGAACAAAAGAAAGGCGGCATGATGGATAAGATGCCGATGATGGGAAAGAAAGATAAGAAAAAGTCGCCCAAAGCACGGGTTACGGCCCGGACACGATCCCTTGCCTGGCATTATCAAGGTGCCAACGCAGAAGAAAGCGAGGCCATGAAACGGGTTCTGGAAGCCAGAAAATCAGGTGATCATCAAGCCTACATGGAAGCTGTGGCCGCATTTGAAGCAGAGAGAGACGAACAGGACAGCCGTCACAATTTCCGTGCCAATAGAGGAGCCCGATTGGCTTATGTGAGTTCGGTCATAAAGGCTTCCCAAAATAGTGATTTGGATGCAAGGACCAAAGTTGCGGTGGCTCGCGATCTTAATTCCAACGAGTTGGACATAGAAAACGCCATTGCTGCCCAAGGATGTTCGGTGTGTATGGTGGGATTACCGGCCCAACAATTGGCCCGCGTGTGGCGACAGAGAAGCAGCATGCCCTCTGTTCGTCAAGTGGATCGAGCCGATGCTGTTAGTTTTGCAGCCGAGGCCAATCAGGCGGTTCAATTATTGGAAGCCCAAGGCCACACAGCTGATGCCAGAGCCCTCCAGGATTTTGCACAAGAGGTGGAAGAACTGATGTCCGCTGTTGATCAAGTGGCGGAGGAAGCAGAGACAACAAATCAGGACAGTGTCGTTCAACCGGCGACCCAATCCCATCCTCTTGCTGCAGCAGCGCGGGAGATCACCGAAGCCTCTCGAAAAGCGTATGAGCGGAAATTGGATGGTCACTATCGCGTGACTGGTGGATTCTGGACCGACCGATTGGTTCGCAATATTGGGTTCTTTGCCAAACAGATCAAAAACAATCCCATTATGTTTTTCTCTCCTGAGCGGCGGTTAAAGAAGATTGTTGAAAATCATGTGATGACCGATTTCTTGGCCCGGGACGGATTACCTGAGGGCGATCACCGTGGGACTGCACACGATGAACGCGCTCTCCTTGGTGTGCTGGCTTTTGTTGGCGGGTTGTCCGCTGATGAGCGCAAAGATGCCAAAAAACTACTCGAAAAAATCCACAAATTGGAAAACCGCAGCAACGATCAAAACTCGCCTCTTGATGGCCCACGTCTTCTGGAACGCATCTCTCCCATTGAGTTGTTGAATATCCTTCAAGATAACACCACCTTTGAAGATTTCCTTGTTTCAAAAGAAAAACAGATTATCTCCAATCAGTGGCGCAACCGCCTGAAAACCTTAGGGACATTCACCAAATATTCGTTTATGTTGATTCCTCTTGTGGCTTGGCTTGGTTTTGGCGTGGGGATTTCCACGTTTCCGCTCTGGGCCACCATTCCCATGGTCGTGACCACGCTGGCTTTAAAAACGCTAACCGCGGATATTCCCAAACCCTGGAATTTCCGAAATTTTGGGAAAGGATCATTGAAGAAGATCAAAAAATTGCCCGAGAAGACGTGGAAAGTGTTGTGGTCGAAGAAAGGCCTTTTTGGCCTGATGATGGTGGTCAATCTCTCCGCGTTTCTTTATATGTGGATGGGAAAAGATGAGAATTCCTTGATGAAATTAAAAGATGGAGTTGTGGATATGCCGAGCAATCTTTTTAATTCCCTTTCCTCTGGGTTGAGTACATTGGGAGATTTACTTTTCAGTTATCCTTTGCTCTGGGTCAGTTTCTCCGATCAGATTGGTGGCTATATCGGTAAGGTGGGCAAAGGGGCTTTGGGTTCGGTCACACCCGATACCGCGCTCCTTAAAGCCAAGTACCGATGGGATGATATAAAAGAGGAAAAAGAGGAAGGATCCCCCACAATGGAGGATGTGATCCGCAGCGTCCACAACGACGCCAAACTGACCCAAGATGAAAAAGTGGAGATGATTCGGTTGATCAGCATCTTGGCCGAGTTTGATGAAGACCAAGCTGAATTTCTTTATGGGAAATATCGGGATGAGGAGACGCGGCCTCATGTCATCAAAGCCATGGGCGCTCTTGAGCAGGCGCGTCAAACCCGAAAAGACGAATTGAAAGCCCAACAAGAAGAAGATGATAAGGTTATTGATCTTGAAGCCAAAAAAGCCCAGTTGGGTCCCAAATCCAGAGAAAACAAAAAGAAAATCGAAAAGCTTGATAAAGAAATTGAAGACAGAAAAGAAGCCGTGAAAGGCGAACAGGATCCATTTTCCCTTGGCGAAATAATTAAGGCCATTGGTGGCGAGGAAGTGGAGAATTTTGAAGAAATCTTAGAGGTTGCACTTGTGATGGAAGGATTCTCTCCAGACGAAGCCAAACGGCTGTTGGAATACCGAGAGAAAAATCCGAAAAGATTTGGGAATCTCCTAACCACTGATTTAAAAGACCTGAAAAAAGAATTGGCTGAAGAAAATGAGGCCAAACGGGAACAAGGACTTAATGATTTGGCGGTCACAACGGCTTTTCGGGATGACCACAAAGATAGAGATGAACCTGTGGGGTCAGCCGATATTGAAAGATGGGTTGATAAAAATGCAGAAAGTGGAGAAGATAAAGCGGCATTAAGACGAACCATCTTTCACCGTGAAGCCAAGTCATCATCCGATTTGAGTGATGAAGAAAAGGACACGCTGGAGAGAAATATTCGGCGCGTGGAAGTCCGCGTTGATCGTTTGAGCAGAACCAATGAAGTTAAAAAACGACCGTCACTCTCAGAGATGCGGGAGGCTCTTGAAAATAGAACCGTTCCTTCGCTTTTGGCTGGCCTTTTTGATCCGGAATCTGCCATGGGCAAAGCCGCCAAAGAAATTGCTGAGAGCCAAGAAGCTGCGCTTGGGAAAGCCCATAGCGCGTTGTCAGAGAGGGAAGAGGCAGATGACGAAAAGATTGGCTGGTTTTCTGATGCAGCCCAAACCACAATCAATCGATCCCGGGTTTTGAGTGCGGCGGATGTGGCGGATATGCCAGCCGAAGCACGGAATGAATTTGAGAATGACTATTATGATGCGGCCAGTGTGGCCCGGGCCATTGTGCAACATGACATTGAGGGAGAAAACAGAGAAGTTCTGGCGGATTTGGCAGGCGTGTCCAACTCTGAAGTGGAACGGGACCGAGCCCAGCATGAATGGCTGTATCGGGTTCAAACCGCTCTTCCCTATGATCGAAATAAGTTCAATGAAACAGAACCCGGTCAGAAATGGGAGGTCACAAAAACCAAGACCGATGAAGATGGAAACGAGACACAAGAGGTGGTGGGAACCGTGACCCATGAAGTCGATGGTGATATCCACAGAATGACGTATCGTCAGAACTTGGAAGGAGATGACGCGGCTCCTGTCATTACTTATGAATGGGATGGCGAAGGCCATTTGCAATCGGTACGGATTGAACTTGGGGATAACGAGACGCAGGGTGTCTGGGTTCAAGATTCGGAGGATTCCGATTATCAAAGAGATACCTTGCGTGGAGATGAAGATGGGATAGTGCTTCTGACCTCACCTAAGTCTGGATCAACTATTAGCATTCTGAAGGGATCAAAAGATGATGATGGAAACCTCAACTGGGAAAATTACGTTGGAGAACAACAATTGCCCATTCCCGTCGGTGGTGTTCGGGAAACTCCAACCGAGGCAGAGGCAGAAGTCACAGATGACGGGAGTGCCCGTACAACCGCGACCGATGAGGATACCACACCGGATTCAGATACCACCACCGGAAGTAGAACCTCGGATTCCACCCCAACGGATAACACCGATACGTCATCTCGACGAACAGACCGACGGGCTGAGAGCGATCAGCGTCCCCAAGAGGCACCGGTCGATTCCCAGCAGGATACCAGACCCACCCGAACCGAAAGCCTGGAAGATATCATGCGACGACTTTCACCGGCCATGGATTTGATTGATGAAGATACCGGTCCGGAACAGGTTTATCAGCGATCAACGGACCTTATCCAAAATCCCGAAATTGATCAACACCGAGCCATGAGTCCCAATCGCGCCAATTTTGCTGTTGTGCGAACACCCAGTGGACCGCAATTTTTGATTCTTAATGTGGAGGCCGACGGAAGTTTGCAATGGTGGCTGGTGGAACGAAACCAACAGGGAGAGGCTCAGGCACGCCGTGCCACATTGGCTGAGTATCGAGACATAGCCCGGTTCTATCAGGTTCCGGTTCCACCTCCTTCAACAGGGTCTTCTGCTGACGGTCGTGAGGCAAGCCAACCCGCTCCAAGAGGTTTAAGAGGAATGTTGGGGAAAGTGTTGGCGGGAGCGGGTGTGGGCGTTCTTGTTGTGGCGCTTATTGCTATCTCTGGAGATGCCAGTCCGGTTCTGAAAATGAGCAGTTCGGCAGGGACACCGCAGACCTTTGCCTCCATGGGAGGTTCTTTATCAGATTCACTTCCCTCCATTTTGTCGATTTCAAATGTTTGGCTTCCAGTGCTCTTGTCCTTGTTGGCCATGGGATTTTTGTTGGTTGGAAAGGGAGGTGGCCCTCCGCCACAGAATCAAGAACTGGTGCCAGTGGAAGGTCAATACGGTGCCTTTATGATGGATGACGAACGGTACGTTTTGGATGATTCTGTTTTAAATTATCGGCCAACATCGCAAACGGCAGAGGGTCAGGTTCAACTTCAGTACGATGTGGTTCAAACCCCCGACGGACCGGTTACGCAGGTGAGTGTGGTCGGGAGCGTTGTGGTTCCGGCCATCCCTGCACCCATACCAGTGGTGTCAGCGGAAAAAATTGCGTTGGCATTGTTACAAATTAAAACGTCCCAACCTCAAATTGGTGTTGAAGCCGATGAAAACGCGGTTCAAGCTGTTCGACAAATTTTGATTCATCATCCGTGGGCCAGAGATATTGATGTCCGATCTCTCTTCTCAACACCTTCCGAATTTAGACAAGCACTGGCGGCCTATGGTGTTCCCGATTCCGAATTTGACGGTTTTTCGTTGTTAGCTGTGGATCAGGCTCTTGGTTCTCCTGTTGGCAAAACACCCGACCAGATTCAGCGATACCAAGATCTGAACGATTACCTTTTCTGGCGGGTGGCTTATTATGGGCATCAGGGCCTTGGAACAGGCGATTCCACATACATTAGTGCGCGCACGTATTGGCAGAACCGTGTTAACAGAAGAGAGAATGCCCATACCCATCATGTGTCAGCTCGGCCCAGCGTGGCGGATATTCAGGGTTCATCATTGAAACAGGCTTTTGAGTCTCGCGCTGGATTGTCGTCACAACCTTCTTTTGTCTTTGGTCCGGACGGGGTGGCCGTCTACACCGATATGGGGGCCATCTTATTCACCGGTTCTCAGAATGTTGCTCGGTATAACATCAAGACGTTACGTGATAGAGAAAGGGCTCCTTATGCACGGCCACAGCATCGTATTGCGGGTCAAGCTGAGGGATCCGGATTGGCGCAAGCTTTGCGGTCTGTGTTGGCGCGAATAGCCAGAAAACGCACCCGTCCACCTGTTTCCCCTCACATTACTTATGATGAAGCCCAAGCCGCTGTTTATCTCTCCCGTATTTTGGATGGAGAAGGGCTTTCCAGTGACGAACGTCAGATTATTCTCAACCTTCTGCCATGGGTGTTGCAATACGAACCGGAGCAATACGTATTGGATGGGTTGTTGTCCTCTGAGCCCCGGGGACGAAAGTTGGAGCAGATCTTAAAAGAACTCTCCACCAACAGAAGAAAAATGACTCCTGAGATGGCCCACACCATCATCCAGATAGGAGATCAGTTACCCGCCTTGGATATGGTTGCACAGAGCAGCAAACGATTTGGACATGTTTCCGGTCGTCCGATTCCCCTATTGGAATCACAGATCGCGTTTGTAATGAACGAGCAAAACCTGTTGCGGGCCTTGAGTTTGAAGGAGGCGCGTCAAGATCTCCATCGATTGAGACGAGAAAGAAAGAATATAAACCCGGAGCAGGTGTTGCAGTCCTTGCGAATATTAGCGGGGATTGACCGGGACGATTTCTTTGCTCGTGTTCAGAGGGCCTTGAATCAACAAGGATTTGGTTATGTGAATGCATTTGATGTGAGGGATCTGCTCTCGGGGAAGAGAACCGACAACGCTGCTATGGCTGTTGTGCTTCGCGAATTTCTGCTTCCGAACCTTTTAAGTTCCTTGGTTCGCCAAACCGGCTTGGCTGTGGAAGGGGAATTGGCCAAACAGCTGGAGAAATTGGAAGTCCATGTGGTTAATCCAAATGAGATGCCGGAGGCCATTGTAACAGAGGCCGGACGCCTTCAAAATCAAATTTATATTGCGGTGGATGAGTCCGCGAATCCTGTTGATTATCTTTTTGAGGCCGTGGGCCTCTTTGCTCATGAAATTGGCCATCTCTTTGTGGAAGGAGAACACAACACCGTGAAGGATGAAATTCTGGCCCAATGGTTGGCATCCATGGCCTTGCGGGAGATGGGATTGGATCCCATTGCGACCTTAACAGAAATCAAAACCACCGAACGGGTCGCGGCCCAAGCCAGGGAGGGCAAAGTTCTTTATTTGTCTTATCGAGAAATCCGCCAACGCGAAGGAGGGAGCATCTCCAGGGTGGCGGAAAGTCTCTCCAGCGTGGTTCGTCAGTCGCGCGGCTTGCACAACGTGGTTCTCCTTGTGGATGATACCGATATTCAACAACTCAATTTGAAACCTCAAGATGTGTGGGCCTGTATGAAACAGGGTGTTCGCTTTGTTCGTGTGGACGATGTGTCCAACATAGACGGTGCAACAAGTCGTTCCAAGCTTCAGGAATATGCTCTGCGCAATTATGGTACCGCCAGATCCAAATTGGCTGTTAACAACGGCGATATCAAAACCTTTGAGACAAACTATCCACGCCTGTATCCGCTGGTCCTCATGGGAGGGAAAATCTCCCGTCATCTTATCGAAACCCTCGGCAAGGGCAGCCTCGGCGAATACATTACCGACCTCTTCGATTCCTGGAAACACACCCGCAGCCAAGCGTAATTCCCTCTTAATCGCTTACGCTCACGCTCACGCGCTCGCGATCGATTAAATAATAATCGAATGCGAGCGCGAAAGCGAATGCGTGAGCGATGGGGAAGTAGTATTCGACTAACCTCCGCCTGAAATGATACACTTCTTCCTTATATGGAAATTTATTTGATGCGGCATGCGGAACCTTTAAGGCCCACGGAGTGGGATGGGCCAGATTCCACTCGACCCTTATCTGAAAGAGGGGTAGAGGGGCTTAACTCTGCTCTTCAGCAAATGAAAGACAAAGGATTTTCCTTCCAACGTGTTTTGTCGAGTCCCCTGGCCCGTGCCAAGCAAACGGCAGAAATGATGGCCCAAAATGGGGATGGCATTCCTGTGAATCCTCAAAACGAGCTCACCGCGGGTGTGAAACCCAGCAAAATTCGCGAATTTCTCTTAAATCAAAACAGTGTCCACTCTGTTTTGTTGGTTGGGCATATGCCCGACCTCGCTCTTTTTGCCGGAAGTGTGGTTCCCGATGCCAAATTAATGGCTTCCGGGATTCGGCCTGGAGAAATTTGGGCCATTGAAACCGGTGACATGGGACGCGGTTGGGGAACGGGAAAATTACTTTGGCAACGAACCCTCGATGATTGGAAAAAATTGTAAAACCATTTTTGTACTGAGTGCCCTTCTTCTGGTTCAGGGTATTTCTTATGCTGAACGGAATAAAACGGTGGGGGAAGTTATAGAGGGGTCGGGTTCTGTTGTTCTTGTTAGAAAAGGAAAAAAGATTTTTTTCAAAGAAGGATCCCAGATCAAAGAACGTGATCAGCTCAAAACAGGCTTGGACAGTCAGTGTTTTTTTGAAATAAAAGAATCCAAAACCAATGTTCGATTGGGTCCCAATTCCTCAATTGTTTTTCCAAAGAAGAAGAAGATGGAAAACGACCCCCAAATTCAGATTGAAGAAGGAATCCTTTGGTTTTCAAAAAAAGTGGGCGATGAAGTTTTACGGATCATCTCACCCCTAAAC
>MSYE01000202.1 GCA_002176905.1 bacterium F11
GGCCGGAAGGATACTTGGAAGAAATCCGAAAAGCCAAAGAAGCGGTTTCAATTCCCATTATTGGAAGTTTAAATGGACATTCCTTGGGAGGGTGGACAGATTACGCTAAGAAAATTGAGCAGGCTGGAGCTGATGCGTTGGAATTGAATATTTATTTTATTCCCACTGATGGACAGATGAGCTCCCAACAAGTGGAAGACACCTACATCGACATTTTGAAAGCGGTTCGAAGTGCCGTCAAAATCCCCATTGCCGTTAAAATAAGTCCTTTCTTTAGTTCCATGGCCAATATGGCAAGACGGTTTGATGAAGCAGGAGCAGATGCCCTGGTTTTGTTTAATCGTTTTTACCAGCCCGATATTGATCTTGAAAATTTGGAAGTGATTCCTAACGTTATCTTAAGCATGCCGATGGCCATGCGGGTTCCGTTGCGGTGGGTCGCCATTCTTCATAATAAGATCAAAGCCAATTTGGCGGCCACGGGGGGAATTCACCATGGAAGAGATGTGCTCAAAATGATAATGGCTGGAGCCGATGTGACCATGTTGTGTTCGACGCTGTACAAAAACGGGATGGGATATGTCCAAACCATTTTGAAGGACATGTCGGATTGGATGCAGAAAAAAGAATACGAATCACTGCAACAAATGAAAGGCAGCATGAGCCAAAAGTCCGTTGAAAATCCCATGGCTTTTGAGCGCGCCAACTACATGAGAGCCATAACCTCTGGTGTGACCAACTTCTAAAGTCCTTTAAATCCTTTTTTATCATGCCCTGGAGCTGACCCCACCTCTCCTCTTATACTTAGGTCCTAAGTAAAAAGGAGGGGATTATTAGCGATAACTAGCCTAAAAATCCACTCAAATCGGTCTTTATCGATCCTGCCATTAAGAAGCGTCTGGCAAGGAGGGGTGTCCTTTTTTGTTTTTTTAGTCTTATTCTTGATCCCTTTTCAAGAATTGAAAGCGGAATCCATATCTGGTTTGGTGCGCAATTTGTTTGGAACCCCTCTTTCCAACATCCGCGTCGATATTTCGGGATCTTCAAATACCTTTACTGTTACCAATGGGGCCGGTCAGTATAGCTTTCCAAATCTGGTAAACGGGAATAGTTATTCCGTCTCACCCAATAATGTGGGATACGCCTTTACTCCTTCCACCCGAACCTATCCCAGCCTTAGCGGTGACCAAACAAATCAAAACTTTACCCATGGAAAATGGTGGGATGGGGAAGGATCGGACAATCTTGCCTCTACAGCAGAGAACTGGAGCGGGGATGAAGCGCCCGGGGATAATGACATCGTCATTTTTGGTTCAACAAATTCCACAAAAGGTTGTGTGTGGGATTTAACGGTTCTCGTTGATACGTTCACAATGACAGTGGATTATTCTTCTTCTGTGAATGTCTCAGTCGGGATGAACCTCGGTCACCTCACCATCGCGGGTGGCGAACTTCACCTGGGTTCATCTTTTCACACCGTCTCTGGTGACTTCCTGCATATCGGTGGGACATTTACATCGGCCCTCAACGGAATAGTGAAAATGGGAACGGGAGGAGGAGACTCTCCGCAAACGGTGTCTATTCTGATCAACAACCTCGGAGGAAATTCCTATTCTCATTACTTTTATAATTTCCAAATCGATTCCGATAACACTGTTTCGGCCAATTCTGATCTTATCATTGATGGGACGTTCAATATAAGCCAAGGAACATTTGATGCAGGGAGTTCAACGATGACGCTCACCGGTGGCACGCAAGTGGGTGCTGGAACGGGATCTTTGCTTAACTGGCGTGATGGGCCAGGTGTTTTTCTTCCTGGAAGTGGTCAAGTTGTGTTTGCAAACGAACCCCGTCGGATCCGGCTCACACAAGAAGCAGGAAATTCGTTTCATAACCTTGAGGTCAATGGAAAGTCTGGGGTTGAGATGGGCTCACATCTGGTTGTGAATGGAGATCTCCAGGTTGGGCAAAGCGGTAGCTCCACCACATTTGACCTCGGAAATCTTTTTACTCATACCATCAATGGACAGACCATGGTTGGCCCGGCAACGGAAGCAGGGTCCCCTTCTTTTAGCATGCGAAAGGGGGAGATCACCTTTAATGACAATGTTGTTATTGGAACCGCAACTTTTTCTATGGATGGTGGTGAATTGATTCTCTTGGGAAATCGCCTGGAGGTGATATCTCAAGGGACCTTTCAGATCAAGGCAAGCACAACAACAGAACTCACGTTTGGACACGGATCCGTATTTCAATTAAGCAGTGGAACCCTTCTTGCCGAGGGTGAGAGTGTTATCATGAGCACCTCTCCCGGACAAACACGGTTTGCCATGCAAATGGATGGGACAGTTGATATCCAAAACTCCATGACGATAAACTCAGTTGATATCAACGGGTTCAGAATGGGACCGGGTGCCAACCCTGTTAATCTAAATTCAATGAACTTTACAAATGGAATTGTTGGGGGAGCTGCTTTCAATTTTGATCCTGTAACGGTGGCTTCTGTTACAATTCAAGATCCTCAATTTGATGCCACCATCAGTACCAATGTTCGGGCGAATTTAAATCCCCTTGTTATTCCTGAAGCTGATATTAATGTCATTGGGGCGAGTGGGAACAAATCGGACCCCAGTTTTGAAGTTGATCCAGATGATATAGTGAATTGGGGGCTTCAAGGAACACCCACCGGTTTCACTGGAACGACGCAGGATCTTTCTAGTATTACCTGGTCTTGGACAATTGTTAATTATCCTTTGGGTTTCCATGTGAAGAATTCAACTGGAGGAACCGTCTCTCCAACTTTGGGTCAGAACACAACATATTGGACTGAAGTGGGCCTTGCTACCAACACCTCCTATACCCGATACGTTGACGCTTTTACCGACGTGAGTACCGCCTCTTCAAATTCCTTCTCCCGGTATACCTTGGCTGCCCCAGTTCTTAATCCCACTCCTGCAGAGATCAACATAACCTCAGTCTCGCTTTCATGGGATCTCAATACCAATCCAAGTTCCACCGTTTATTCGGTTGAATCCTCAACGGATAATTCAAATTTCGTTTTTCTCTCAAGTGGGACTTATGCCTCACTTCATCCCATTGTTGAAACGGGATTAATCCCTTTTACCTCCTACTATTACCGTTTTTATGTTGAAAATGGTGACGGTGTAATTGATTCGAGTCCTGTTACGGTCGTGGCAATGACCTTGCCCATTCCCCCTCCTTGGGTTTATAGCATCTCCCCGAGTACGGGTCTTAATTTGGGCACCATGGCATTTTCGGTAAGTGGCCGTGATTTTCAATCCAGTGCCACCCTCAAATTTATAGGTCCCCTCTCTCAAGTGATCATTCCGGATTCTTTCTCGGTTGAAGATTCGGAAACCATTGTTGGAACCGTTAATGTGACAGGAGCCTGGGCTGGGACATGGGATGTTTTTGTTGAAAATCCAGATGGCAAACGCTCCACTGGTTCAGGTGAAGACATCTTCACAATCTCAGATGCTCCTTCACAGGGATCTCTCACCATCCAAAATTACGTATCTTCCGAAACGCTGACTTTCTTGACCGCAGGGAGTGAAACCACGATCTCGGTTGAGGCCAATGCCATGGGATCTGGGGCACTTGGGAATGGCCGATTTTATATTTCGGTGGATCCTGAAAACAATCCTCTTCAAGTGGACCCAGCCGTGATTACAACAGCCAATAATGCTCTTCAAGGACGGAACCTGGTCCCGGGAAGCATGCGAGAGGCGTTGGCGTTCCGAACACGGGGTCCCTATACCTCTATGTTTGCATCCGATGTGACCGTGGCCATTCACTATCCTGATACCAATAATGACAATACCCTAGACAACATTTATTTAAACGCAGATACTCTTCGGTTGATGACCCTCAACGAATCCACTTCCCGGTGGGAGGATGTCTCAAGTTCCAGCGTTGATTTGGATCAAAATTGGGTTATCGCCGACATTGTCCATTTTTCTGTTTTTGGACTCTTCGGGATTTCTCCTTCCGAAAACTTGAGTCAAGTCAAAATTTATCCCAATCCTTGGAAGCCAAAGTCAGGCGGACTTTTTGATGCTGCTGCTTTAACGTTTGAGGGATTAACACTGGAAGGAACCATTCGTATCTACACATTGGATGCCAGATTGGTTAAAGAACTAAAAATTATCCCCAGTGATACCGGACAGAAAACATGGGATGGAAAAAATAAAAATGGAGATGAGATCGCAAGCGGAGTTTATCTCATCCACTTTGAAACCGTATCAGGTGAAAAAAAGATGCTTAAGCTTGGTGTCGAACGATGAAGAGGATATTGTCATTTATCTTTTTTTTGACAACTCCCCTTTCCTCTTTTGGTGCGGGATCAACCACCGGCAGAATTCTTCTCCTCTCTGGTGAAGCGCGTGGGGCGGGTATGGCCGAGGCCTACAGTGCGGCGTCTTCGGGGGTTAATGGGTTGTGGTACAATCCCGCTACCCTTTCACGAACACCGTGGAGCACTTTATCTCTTATGCATACGGCTTTTTTGGATGATATCTCCTTTGATGCTTTCGGGACGGCTGTTCCATTTGGTAACAAACATGCCATTGGATTCGGAGTTCGTCATCTTCGGGTTGGATCGATTTCCTCTTTTGATAACACGGGTGCTTCTGCTCCTTCTTTTTCTCCACAGGATACGGTTCTTTCTTTTGCCTATGCCAAAACGTTCAATAAAACAAGTATCGGTTTGGCTGGGAAATACATTAACGCCACCATTGATGATACTGCCACGACATTCACTGGTGATGCGGGAATCCATCAAGAAATAGGTCCATTTTCATTTGGTTTGTCAGCGGAGAATTTCGGTGGGTCTCTCACATTTCAAAACGAGGCCAGCCCTCTCCCGAAAAGGGTTCGAACAGGAATCAGCTGGAACCTCAATCGATTCTGGCTTATCAATGCGGATACTTTTTATCCTCTTGAAGAAGAAGGGTGGGTGGCAGCCGGAACAGAGTATGTGATTCCAATAGGGAAGATGATGGGTTTTGCATTAAGGGGAGGATACACAACGAGAAATGCGGGAGAAATTGACGGCTTGCAAGGAATATCTGCGGGGATGGGATTATCCATCAATGACACGATCATTCATTATGCCTGGGTTCCATTTGGTGAACTTGGGGCAACCCATCGCATCTCTCTAAATTTAAGGCCCCAATTTTTTGGAATGAAAAAAATAGATGATTTGGAAATTCTCGGGACAGAAGGAATGATACAGAAGAAGGTGCCCAACCTCTCAAAAATCGGTCTTGAGGCCGCTTCGATGCCCCTCTCTCCTTGGAAGAAGAGTCATTTTCAAAAACGCCTTTCAGACGAAAATCTAATGGACCTCTTTAGCGAAGAGGTTATTTGTCCCAAACAAGGCCCCCACAGCAAAGTCATTCGGACGCATCGATCGGTTACGTACTTACCGTACCCTGAATTGAAAAAGAGGAAACCTCTTCGGAAAGGCCACTATTTGTTCGACAAAGATCAAATCTTCATAGAGAAACGCTCTTATGCCCATCTGGTTTACGCAAATGGAACAAAAATGGAAGTCGGTCCCAAGTCAACGTTGGCTTTCAAATGGGGTGACGATGTTTGCTGGATAACCAACACCCGATTGGACAAAGGAGAACTCTATACCATCGTTCCCCTGAGGAAAGAGCTAACCGTGGAAACACCTTTTGGTGTTATTAGCCTGAAGGGATCTGAAAGCCATCTCCTTTTAAGCGAAACATTTATGACGCTGCGAATATTGCAAGGGAATGCCACCTTTTCAAGGCTCGGAGAAATATTTGATGTGGAAGAAGGCCAAACCCTCAACATTGGTGAAGAATTTAAGATGACCATTTTTCCTGAAGCACAGAAAAAGGAACAGGCAGGGCAGTTCAGCAAAAAGAGGAAAAAAAGGATATCTTCTTTAAAAGCTCTTCCTCTTCCTCGGCGGTGGGACCCCAGCGTTATTGAGCGATATAAGGATTACATTGAATATTTGAAATCAGATGATGGACTTGAAGTTTCTGAATATATTCGGGGAAAGGTGTTAAGAGATGAGTTAAAAGAACATATCGGAGACCTCATCCCCATAAGAGAAAATCTCAATGGCCAGATCCAGGATTTTAAATCAGACATCAAAAATTTTGAAGAGACCAGGAAAAATCTAATAGAGGAAATCGAGAAGATTTCACCCGAAGATTCAAAAGGACAATTAAATGAACTTGCGCAAGTTGAAATGTTCCTTAAGGAAGTTAAGAAATCACTGATTCAAATCCAAAGAAAACTTAGGCGATATGTTCACGACCTGCGATTTAGCCAAAATTTTCTAGCCAACATTCCCATCGTTAGGATGCTGAACATCACATCGAAAGAATCCACCATCCCCTTTGGAACAGCAAAAGTGGCCATTCCCGTGGAGTCCTTTCCTGTATTGGATCGCATTTCTCATGTCGCGATCGATTTGAAGCCCACACGCATTGTTGTCGAAGGACATACAGACAAAACAGGTTCACCTCGTGTGAACAAACGACTATCTCAACAGAGGGCTGAGGCCGTCCTCCAGTATTTATGGAAAAAAACAGGACTTCCTAAGAATTTGTTTCTTGCCCGGGGGATGGGTTCAAGCAAACCATTAGAGGAAGGGGACACGCCAGAAATATTGGCCAAAAACAGACGTGTTGAGATCTGGTTTGAATTAAGAGGGCTCTAAAGGTCCTCTCAATAACCCATTGGTTCTAACTTGACCTTTCCTCGGAAAATCCAATAGATTGATACCGTGTAGGCCAGGACGATGGGCATCCCGATAAGAGCCATGGTCAACATGATCTTCAATGTTTTGGTTGTTGAGGAAGCATTCCAAATCGTAAGGCTGTATTCCGGATAAGGATGGGAAATAACCAGATTTGGGAAAAGGCCTATCGCAAACAAAGCCATTAAAGCCAAAATGGCCACGCAAGAAGACAAGAAAGCGCGCCCGTCTCGACCAAAAAAGATTTCTCGCGGAATATTGGCGATGGCCAACAGATTGATGAGGGGAATAGAAAAGAGGATGGGGTGATCTTTGAGGGGTTGTGCCATGTGAGGAACGTAGAGAAGCGTTAACATGGTTACCACAACGTAACTGATGATAAAAAAGATGATGGTGTTGCGAACCCATTCGCGAACGCGGTTATGAAGATCTCCTTCTGTTTTTAAAACGATATAAATAGACCCGTGCATCATAAAGAGGGCCACTGTCATGATTCCGGTCATAAGAGAATAGGGGTGAAAAAGACTTAAAAAAGATCCCTGAAACTCCCCATCGGCTCCAAGCGGAATCCCCCATACCAGATTGCCCAGCGCCACCCCAATTACAAAACCAGAAAGAACACTGCTCACAGAAAAAGCCACATCCCACATGGACCGCCACCATTTCATGGGTTGTTTGCTCCGGAATTCAATCGAGATCGCCCGAAAGATGAGAAGCAGCAATAGCAGCATAAAGGCCAAGTAGAATCCTGAAAAAACCGTGGCATAAACAATGGGGAAGGCGGCAAAGAGGGCTCCACCTCCGGTGACCAACCAAACCTCGTTGCCATCCCAAACCGGGCCAATGGCGTTTAACATGATGCGCCGTTCTTTGTCTGACTTGGTAAAAAGGTGCAATCCCCCCACACCCAAATCAAAACCATCCAGCAAGGCGTAACCAGCAAAAAGAAAACCAATAAGGATAAACCAAATAACATTAAGATCCATTTTCTTAAGCCTCCGCTCGGGACCGTTTCATTAGGCCCTTATTCATTAACAAATCTTCTTCCAGTGGTCCCTTTCTGATTTTTTGATCAAGGAGAAATATAAAAAGGACAAACAAGAGAAGGTAGAGAAGTGTAAACATGATTAAGGAAGACAAAACCATGTTCGCCGTGACCACTTTCGACAAGGCATCCGATGTTCTTAAGAGGCCATAAACAATCCAAGGCTGGCGGCCTACCTCCGCAGAAAACCATCCCAACTGATTGGCGATTTGAGGACCCAGAACGGCAATAACAAACAATTTCAACAACCAAGGCGATTTAAAAAGCCTGTTTTTATAAAGAGCAATCAAACCCAGCAAACTTAGACCAATAAGAAAAAACCCGATCGCAATCATTCCGTGATAGACTTGAAAAACAAAATTCACAGGCGGGATTTCATCTTTTGAAAAGGAACGGAGACCTTTTATGGGAAGGTTGGGATTCCCGGAGATCAATGTGCTGAGAAGATGAGGAATCTTTATCCCATACTTCACTTTTTCTTCTTTCTCATCAACCCATCCAAAAAGATAAAGGGCCCCGGGGGCATATTCTTCATAATGTCCCTCAAAAGCAGCCAACTTTGGTGGCTGATTTTTCGCCACACCAATTGCACTTTTGTGGCCTGTTGCCAATTGACCCAATGATGCCACCACTGCCACAACAAGTGCGATTTTCATGGAGGCTTTTGCAAAGTCTTGATTTTTCTTCTTTAAAAGATAATATGCGGAAACACTCAGCACCAAGAAGGCCCCTGCTTGCCAAGCTCCCATGATCACATGGCTCAATCGGTCCATGGATGAGGGATTGAAAACCATCTCCCAAAAATTGGTGATCACCGCGCGCGCTTTTAAGCCTTCTCCTGCAATTTCAAAACCAGCTGGGGTTTGCTGCCAGGAGTTGGCCACGACAATCCAAATTGCACTGAAGTGAGCTCCCAGACAAACCATCACGGTAGCAAAGAAATGCGTCGCGGGTTTAACTCGGTTCCATCCAAAAAGAAGA
>MSYE01000203.1 GCA_002176905.1 bacterium F11
CCTCAGGAGGGGTTGATCCCATTCAAATACCCACAGCTCCCAAAGATTTTGTTGATTTGGATGGAACGCTTTATTTCTCAGGAGGAAATGGGATAGACAATCCCTTCTTTTACCAAGATGTAGAGGATTCCTCTCAGAAATTCACCTTTCAACGGGATCACAAGCCACAATCCAAGCCCATCCGCTTTAAGGGAGATATCTATCTATTGGAATGGGGGGTTAGCAGTATCGACCGTCATATGGGGTATGTGACGTTTTCAAAGGTGAATCCTTTAACTAATCTTGTTGAAACAATTGACCTAGGAATGGAGGATCGTCATGGGATTTTTATCCGCAATCCCATTCTTGAATATTCGTTGGTGAAGGGGAACGACAAACTGTATTTCGCAACTCAAAATCAACATGGAACAAATATCGTCTCCTTTGACGGCCAAGAATTTGAACATGTTCTCCATATACCAGAAGATGAATTTCTTACCTCCAATAAACTCAAACACATGGTTTTTCGAGAGGGAATCCTTTATTGTGTTATCAACCTCTATAATTCGAATACACCTTCATTGGTTCAGATCCGTGTTGAAGGTGGTGATCCGGAATTCAAGATAGATGCGGTAAATGAGATTGCGAGTGTTAGTGACCTTTATTTGGTTTATGTAAAAACCCTCACCGCAACAAAACAGGGCCTGGCGTTCTTTGGTGAGACTGAGCTGGGAAAAGCCTTCCCGATTCGACTCAACTTTCAAGGAGCAGCCCTGTCTTCAGGGGCTGAGATGCCAAAAGTAGAGGTGACACCCATCACCAAAAAAATGAAGCCGACCCGAGCCACAACATACTCTCCTCCCAGCGAACACGAAGGCGTCTTATACACAACGGATGACGATGATTCAACGATACCGTCTTGGCACAAAATTACAGGTGATGGTTTGGAAGATGGAGGAGAACTGATAACCCAGCACCCGTTAAATTACGATTCTTTAAAAAATCCTTTGTTTCATAATGGACTCCTTTTTGTCATGACGCATGATGAGTCTCAAGCAAGTTCAATTTTCCCCACCAATATCGAATATTTGAAACGGCTTCCAAACGGTAATTTTGAAAACAAGGGAACCATCCCCATACGTCTCCCAACCCAAAGGCTTCATGAGATTGGAGATCGGGTGTTTGGCCAAGTGGGCCTTTCTGCATCTCCCCAGGGAGGATCCCAAACCGTGTGGTTTGATGTTAGCGATTCTCAACATCATTTTTCTACTCCAGAAGGAAGCTCGGATCCGTCAAATCCGATTTATTATAAAGGGGAATATTATGTTCAGTTTACGCAAAACGAGATTCGGTATATTGGAAGAACCAAGAACTCCTTCGGTGAAATGACACCTTTGGATCCCCATGAGCTCAAACCCGATCGGGATAATTTAACAACCACAGACAACCACCAAATTCAAATGTTTATTGAAAACAGTTTGGTTCAAGGAGGAGAGTATCTCTATGTTGTGGCGATTCTTGAAAATGTTGGTATAGCACTCCTCCAGTTTGATGGAGACCAGTTTGAAGAAGTTTGTCTCTTGCGCTGCGAATTACATAGAGGAGAAGGCTTTGTGATGCCCACTCACATGCAATACAAAGATGGTGTCCTCTATGGCCTCTATAAAGAATCTTATGGACCTTCGGGACAGACCGAGTTGATCATGAATCCCTACTTGGTTCAAGTACGGGTGGATGGGATTCCATCTGTTGTGGCGCACCCCTTGGATTTCACCGATGTGGAAACCGAATCCCTGGCCCCGTTTGGAGAGGGGTTTGCCTTTTATGGACACAAAGGTGAGGAACGATGGGCCATGCAGGTGACCCTCACCCGTCCCGCGGCTGGCCTGCGCCAATTAAGAGAAGGACCGGAAGTGGGGACCTTGGCCATTCAAGAAAAGCCAATCATGGAGGCCATCAAACAGTTTCTTCATGCCAATGCCACCTTCTTTAATGAAAATGCAGATGCCTTGCAGCGGTTTTTCCACCGGCTTCAATATGCCAAGGATTATGGAGTGTCGTTAGAAAACCCGGATCATTTGCGCATCTTGGCTTTGATGCCGGCCGGGTTGGAAGATCGAATAAACCGCGAAACCTTTGATGTTTTGGCTGAGTTCGTGGCCGGTCACCGTCATCTACAGCGGGATGGTCCTCAAGAGTTCAATGCCCTGGCTCCATTCTTTGAAGTGGTCGAGATGGCCGTACCGTATTTGCAGAATTCCCAATCCCAAAATTGTAACGATTTCTTATCACGCCTGGTTTACCTCCATAGAAAATTGGAAGCCAACGCCCAACAACTCACCGATTTCTTCCGCCAAATGCGTCACGAAGGAGAAGGGGCTCGAATCTTAAGCCAAACCCAACCCCTGGAAGACAACGCCACCCCCATCCAAAGTCTCCTCCTCTATGCCCGTTACTTAAGAGGAGAAACAGAGGCCATCCTGACCGTGCGAGAGGAAGAGCGCCTGGGTCTTCAATATGAAGCTGAGGAGTCTTTTGAGGATCGGGTTTCTTGGGTGGCGCACAACAAAGCCTACGAAAAACCCAAAAACAAAAGAAAAGGCGAGAAAGATTTTGAAGACATAACCCGGATTTCCGAATGGGTAGAGGCGGTGGCACCTTTTAAAGACAAAGATCTAAAAGACAAAGCCCGGTCTCTTGCCACTGATATTTTAAGTCAGGCCCATCCCGGACAATACGAAGCCACCAATCAGCTTACCCAAAATGCCGTTGATGCCCACCGGGAACGCTATAAAAAGGTATCCCCATCCAAACGACCCCCTGTTGAGTGGGAGGTTTTTGTTCGGGAACGGAGGAACGAAAACGGCGAACTGGAACGAGAACTGGTTTGTCGGTTAAGAGACCATGGGAACGGGATGAATTTGGGGAGAATCTTAGGGCCCCTTTGGGCCAAGCGGGCCAAACCCAAAGCCAATGATCCACTTTTTGGCGGCGAGTTTGGACATGGCTTTAACACCACGTATTTGGAAGATTACGACCACCTGTGGATCAAAACAGATGATGGCAAAAAAGCCATTCTGGCGCACATGGTGCCCGCAAAAGAACCCACTCGCACCATTAGCGCCAATACCAACCGCCCGGGAACAACGGTGCATCTTCCGGAGATCGTGGGCCTGGCCCAAAGCCGTTCCGAAGGAGCCCATGGCACCACCGAAGGATTTCATGGCACCACCGTGGAATGGACCAAAACACTTGGAAAAGATGATCCGCTTCCTGTCTTGGAAGCCATGTTGGTCCAGCAAGCCATTCAACGGAACGTGGGTGGTATCGAAGACAACAAGGTTCTCTTGAATGAAACATCCGTAAACGAAAAATTTGATGTTCAAGTCACGGTCAACCTCGGTAAATTGAAAGAAGGAAAAGAAGACGCCTACCTCAAATTGTCCCTATCACCCCATTCCTTTGAGAAAAGTGCATTGGTAAATGGTCACCGAGAAGAGTCTTTACCCGAATGGTTGTGTGCGCTCTTGGATGACAAGGTGCAAGAGTTTGCCTTAGGCCGGGGAGTGTATGCGGAATTGCATGGAATGCCACGTGCCCAAGGGGAAGGTTTCTCCCATTTTGAAAAATACCGGAGACCTTTCCAGCGTGCCATGTTTGTGGCGGTCTTGCGGGCCATGGTTCTTTTGTACTTTACCAGAGGAAAAGAATGGCGTCCGCCTCCCATTTCAAAAGAATTTTTCAAAAGAGACGACATTGGTGCTGACACAAAAGCCAAAGATGTGGACTGGGAACAGTATGAGGAAGGGGTGATTGATCGGTGTGTGTATGATGATGCCGTGGCCATCAATAAAGGTAAGTGGCAAGACATCCAATTTGAAGCCTATATTCCACGCACCTCCGAGCCTGAGGAAATCCAAGAATTGAAAAACCGGAACAAAGAGTTTTTGATGAGCCTCATCGAAGTTCACACCAAAGATACGGGGAAAATGTCCCTTTGGGAAATGAGGCGGCGCCTGAAAGAAGAAGCTGCCAACCAGGCCAAAAAAAGGCGGATTCACCCCCCCTCCTTCAAAGGCACACCCGCACTTCGCGATACTCTTCGAGACGCCCACAAAGACAACGTGGACCAGGCCATTCGACGGCTGATTGTTGCGATGTCCATTCCACCCAGTTTTCTGGAACGCTTCTCCTCCTTTGCCCTTTTATCGGATTTCTATGAGATGATGATGAATCCCGACCTCTCTCAAGAAAAGGGATCCTCTGATTGGATGATGGATCGGACCACCTCACGGCGTTTCCCTCTGGACTTCTATTCTCTCCCCGGTGGCAAAAAATATTTGGAATACAACCGAAAATCCGAAGAAATCGAAATCAATTTGCATGATGGCTTCAGGGTGATGGATGAATTGATTGATCTTCTCTCCTTGGATCTCTCAGACCCTCAAAACCTTGCTCCGGTTCACAAATTCTTCTCCCGTCACCTTAACCTTGTTCATGAGGCCATGGTTCATTCAAGGGAGAGGAAATCCGAGTCAACCGGACACGACATTGATATTCAAAAAGATCCTCACGCCCATCCTGTTCCGTGGCTCTCCGAAGAACAAAGACGCCGCACCATCGCCGGTTCCTACGGAGCCCGGATGTTGAAATCCACAGCCGATTACTTACGGCTCGGAGGGGACCAAGGATCGTGGGTCACCATCGCCCAATCCCTCCAGAATCGGTATCTGCAAGATGGGGATATCGAAAAACTCAAAGACGACCGCAGGAGACTGGCCATCGCGGTCAAAGAGATGGAACCCGTTGTGGAAGACATTGTTGTGGAAGGATTCGGTCAAACCCGACGATACGATGAGGAGGATCGGAACGGCCTTGATTTTGATCCTTATAAACAATGGACAGGCTTTGGAGATCCGGAAGAGGAGGATGATGAGGGTGAGGATAATGGAGATGACAATGAGGGAGGGGATGAAGACGAATATCCTGACTCACTTCTCTTCTCCGTTATGATTCATGTTTTGGGACTTTCTCCTTCCTTCGCGATCAACCTCATTGGTTGGCTGTGGGTTTTTCATGAATCCACCCTTCTTTTCTTAGGCCAATCCGCTTGGGGAATTGGGGTGATGTCGGTGGCAATCGTCCTTCTTTCTCTTGTCCACAACATCACTGACAATTGGGACAATTCCGCTTTCATGACACATGGATTTTTTAAACACCTTGCCTTTTTCTCCATTTACCCCATCACCTTTTGGTTTTTTGAAGGCAATATATACGCCTACCTTATCCCCCTCTGCCTTCAGCTAATGAGAGATACCCGTCTCATTTGGGGGAAAAATTGGAAATGGGGGCAGGTGTTCCGTCTTAAAGAACAACTGTCTTATTGGCTTGGCACCCTCTCAAGGCCATTTCCAAAACTTGATCCCATTTATGTTGTTTATTTTGTTGTTATTGGAGTCCCCTTGCTTTTCGGTGCAGAAGGGGCACAAGGTGTTCACGCTGCTTTTCTGGTTCCTTTTCCCCTCCATTTGTTTTTCTGGCCCGATGAAGATGCATCACCTCCGGGACCAGGCCGTCCAATAGTGAATCGACCATGGGTGGGTGAGGATTTACGGGCGCGTGGCGGGGGACCTCGGCAAACCACATTGGACGAATGGATTGATTATTGGAGACTGGTTTATCCCGGAATCCGATCTCCTTGGTCTCTTCGTCTTTTGCAAGAACGATACAGCGTCTCTTCAAGAATAATTTCTCGCCAAATGAAAGCGGCCGGGATTCCTTTTAATCAATCAAAAACCGTTGATACGATTCTTGTCGATTATTTAAACGATTCCCCCATTCAACGTTTTCTCCCCTCTGTTCTTCTTTCTGATTTTGGGCTCCCCTCAGAGATCAAAAGAACCCTTCTCCAAGAAACCAGAAAAACCGAAATCATCCCAAATCCTTTTGCTGAAAAGAGACGAGCCTTATCTGAACAATTCTTAAGGGACGGTGATCCCAATATATCCATCCTTCTGAGAGCCATCATTAACGCCCATGTCGTCTCTCTGGATCAACCACAAGGAGAATCTCCTTCTGATCCGAGTGATGACGAAACGCTTCTGATGGAGATGGTTTGTGCCGATACTGATTTTTCTCTTTGGCATCTCACCAAACAGGATTGGGCCAATGTCATATTGGAAGGCCAATTTGATCAACATGAGGATCGGGCTGAACTTCTACGTCTTGTTTTTGAAATATTTGACAACGAAACGGATTTGGGCGATCCTGTTGCTCCACCAACCCATGACAACAGCCGCGAATCGAGCGGGATCATGGCTTCGGATTTTTGGCAGATGTCGGATTCGGCTCTGGATCCGGCGGATGGGTGGAACATCAATCTGATTGAAAAAATCCTTGATCGGGCCACAGAGATGATCAGCCAACCCAAGGGACCCCGGATTCATGCCACCATTGTTGGAGGAACACGATACCTTCGCTCCTCCAATCGAAAAGATATTGATATTGCTCTTTGGCAAGAGAGGCTGGGCCTCCCCCTTCAAGCGGATCAGGAATTGCTAAAAGCCATGAACAAATTGCTGGCCTCCAGTCCCAATTGTCGCATTGACGAAGCCTCCTCCCACTTGATCATCAATGACGGAAAAGGAGAAAGATCCATTAAGTTAAATATCATGATGAGAATGTCAGGATCAAGATTTCCTGAGCGATTGGGTGAGGTTGTTGCGACGATCCATTCCCGATTCAACTCTGATGATATCGATAAACAAATGGAGGCCTACCTCGCTGGTGTGTACTATTTTGAAGATGACGACGCCCTTTTCAAGGAAGAACGCGAGATCATCGAAAACGGAATAAGACCATCTCTTTTTTGGGATGCTGTTAGAACCGACAGGATGTCATCGTATTTGCAAATCGATTTTGATGATAAAATAAGAGGGTACGTTGCCAAACGATTAAATGAATCGGCTCATCCTTTTGATCCCAGCACCCTTTCCCTACCCAAGACGCCGCCGGATCATAGCTGGCTAATCTATGAAGCCCGGAAAACCCTATGGATGTTGAATCACAATACGTTGGACTTTAAATTGAATAATCGCCTGCGTCCGCTAATCAGTGATCTTCTTGGTCAATCCCGCATTCATTTCGCGGATAACCTTCCGGGCAGTTTTCGAATTCAGAAAGTGGAAAGAGAAGGCCGGGTTGAATTTCATATCTTGGTGGATCGATCTCTTCGTTGGCTTATTGACCGAAATGGGACGTATTGGAATAATCTTTCAAGAAACCAACAACAATCTATAACTACCTTTTTTGCCTCCAAACTCCTTCACGAAGCCGCTGAGCTCCTGATGGAATCAGAGAAAGAGGTTGATTGGTCAAACGATCTGGATCCCGAACTTCCTCACACCGAAGCCGCTGCGGTTCGAGCCGAACTCCGGTTTCTCTCCCAAATTGAAGGTTTCTGGAGAGATTTCCGCCCGTTGATCAATGAAAATTCCAATTCACCTCTTTTTGAACTCTACCAGAACACCCTAGGGAAACTAGAAGAAACAGATTCTTTGGAGCGCCTCATTGTTACGACGGGTCCCAATCTTGAAGATTGGGTGGATCAACAAGGAGAGGCCATTGAACATTTCTTACGGAGAATCAACGTCTTAGATGGTTCCCTTGATTGGGCCCGTGTCAAAGAATTGGAAAACCACATGGCATCTGAGGATCGCTCCCTCGCTGAATTGGAACGAGACACCGCTCTTACAACCGACGGTCGCAATTCCGACGCATCGCAAGCGCAAGGATTCCCTACCGACCTCGCCCAAGCCATGGAATTTATCAATTCGGTTCTTCTTGATACCACCAAAAAAAGTTGGACTCAAACAGAATGGGATTGGGCTCTTCGATTGGTCCAAACCCATCAAACCAATCTTCCGCCTGATCTCACGCAAAACGTAATGAATCAAGCATTAAAGATGGCAAAAGAATCGATTGGCGTGTTAACTGATATCAAACTTATTCAACCAGAAGAATTGGCCGATGATCCAGACTTAAAACCTGTTATTGATTTGGCAACGTCCATCATCTTGATCGAGACAGAAAGGTGGAGAGCCAACAAAACAACAGCCCATGATACCCACAATAACCAAGCGATCTGGAGAGTTGATGTCCCTCCCGGTTCTGAAGAACGGTCCTTTCTGGCGTTGGTGTCTCATCGTGGGAAATTAATTGTGATGCATGGGGCACATCACGATGAACCCTTCACCATCTTCTTTAGTCTTGTGCAAACCCAATTGATCGAACCAGAAATCAAAAAGAAAATCTCCCCAAAAGTGTCCGGCTTTATTGAGTTAAACATTATAGGCCCTTTCTATTCTGACAAACCAGGAGTTGTATCAGAGGATATGCGAATTCTCTATCAATCTTTCAGAAATCATGGTTTAACACATTCTGTTGGGGTTCATTCCAATTCCCATCCTGTTCTTAAAGCCTTGCAACAACCGCATGGTGGAAAACCATCTCCTTTTCCGATTGGTAAATTTCTCGCCATAGCAATTTTGGCGGATGCGATCGAGGACTATATTCGCCTGAGAGACCTTGGTGTTAGAACCAGAACAATGGCCAGTTTATGGAC